>CAZJCL010000057.1:3432-4578 GCA_964544025.1 uncultured Opitutales bacterium
GTAGAGCTTTTGCGCGGCTTCGTTTTTGCTGTTGGGGGACATGTAGTTGAGGTGTTCGAAGAGGACGATTTTGTCGGCGGATTGGGCGGCGATTTGGAGGGACGCGGTTAATTGCTCGATGGTGAAAGCGCGGTAGCCGCGGGAGCTGTTCATGAACGCGTTTTCGACGTCGACCCAAAGCTCTTTGTTGGCGCCGCGGACGATTTCGCTTCCCCATTGCTGGGCTTTTGCGGTGTGGCGGAGGCTGGAGAGGCCGGTGCCGACGCCGTCGATCATCATCCAGATGTCGATATGCGGCATGTTTTCGATCCATGGACGCCAGAAACGGTCGAGGTAGGCGGGGGAGGGTCCGGACGGTTTCAATTCGCCGCGGCTGTTGGCGTGCCATTCGGCGTAGAGGCCGATGGAGTGGAGGACTTTGAGATCCCGCTTCTGGGATTTGACGAATTGGGAGAGTTTATCGGTGGCGACGATCCATTGCGGGGCGGCGTTTTGGACGCGGTGCGGGTTGGGCTCGTTTGGGATGTAATAGCCGAAGAATGCGGGGCTGTCGCGAAATGCGGCGATCAATTGGCGGCGGAATTGGATCGCTTCGGGGGAAAGCCAGATGGAGAGCGCTTTTTCGGGATCGTCGTAGCGGAGATCGGTGGGGACGAGGAAATCGCCGAGGACGATGTGGACGTTCTCCTTTTCGGCGGCGCGGAAGATGGCGCGGAGAGGATCGCGGTTTTGGGCGGCGTCGAGGAGGGGAAAAGCATCGTTGGGGAAAAAGGTGCGGTAGGTTTGGGATTTCGGGTCCCAGATGGCGGAATAGTGTATGAGGATGGTGTCCATGCCGGCGTCTTTGACGCGGGAAACTTCGGCGGCGAGTTGGGCGTCGGACCAGTTTTGAAGGCGGGTTTGGCCGATTTGCCAGAAGGTGCCGGTGGCGAGCGGGGCGGTGGCGGCTTGGGTGTGGATCGCGGGGAGGCAGAGCGTGGAAAGGGCGATGAGGAGGCGGAGGAGGTTGCGGTGGAATCGCGGTGACATTGGGGTTTGGGGATAGCGGGAGGGGCGGGAGGGGTCAAGGGGGAGGAGTCAGGAGTCGGGAGTCAGGAGACAGGAGGACAGGGAGGCGGGAGATAGACGATAGACGATAGACGATAG
>CAZJCL010000057.1:4678-8951 GCA_964544025.1 uncultured Opitutales bacterium
CGTTGGTGCGGGCGGTCGAATCTTCTTGGGAAGATTCGCTACGTGGAAAGATTCGCTCTTGGAGATTCGGGCGGATCGAGGGTTGTGTTTCTGGTTGCTCTTCGGCGGGGGGTGGGGGAGGATTGGAGGTTCTGCGATGGATCTTTCACGTCCAGTTACCAAATCGTTGACCGCGGATCGCGCGCATGCGGCGGACGCGGATGTGGACGCGGAGATCGTGCGGCGGGTCCAGGCGGGGGAGGTGGCGGCGTTTGACCGGTTGATTTTGAAGTATCGGGAACGGCTGTATTCGATCGTTTATAATCTGACTTCCAACCGGGAGGACGCGGCGGATTTGACGCAGGAGACCTTTATTAAAGCGTTTCAATCGATCAACCGGTTTCAGGGGAAGTCGTCGTTTTTCACGTGGATTTACCGGATCGGGGTTAACACGACTTACACGCATTTGCGGAGGAACCGGCTGCGGCGTTTTTTCAGTTTCGAGAACATTGCTGAGGAGATGGCGCCGGCGGAAATCTTGGAGCTTTTGACGGCGAAAACGAGTCTTCCGCGGGAGGGGGCGTTGCGGGAGCTGCAGGAAAAATTGAACGAAGCACTACAAACTTTGTCTCTGAAACATAGAACGGTTGTTGTTTTGTTCGAGATCGAAGGTATGAGTCATCAGGAAATTGCCGAAGTGATGAAGTGCTCCGTGGGGACGGTGCGGTCGCGTCTGCACTACGCCAAGCAGCAACTCCAGGCAAAGCTGCAGCCCTATCTTTAAAATCGAAATGCGGAAAATTCACGATTCGCCGGACGGGAGGCGCCTGACAGTCGAAGATCTTTTGCGGGTAAAGCGGCTGGAAAAGCCGTCGCCGGAATTCTGGTCGGCTTTTGAGCGGGAACTGCAGGAAAAGCAGTTGAAGGCGCTGGTGAAGCGGGGTTGGCGGGAGCGGATTTGGGCGGTCGTGGCACCGAAGCTGACGGTGTTGGCGCCGGTTTCGGCGGTGGCGGGGATCGCGGCGGTGGTTTTTGTTTCGTCATGGATTGGGTGGACGGGGAGCGGTGACGCGGTGGATTCGGAGGCGTTGGCGGGGATCGGCGGGGAGTCGGAGTTGGAGGCGGTTGCGGGGGATTCGGTGGAAATGGTTTCGGCGGAGCGGCCGCGTCGGGTGGATTCGCGATTTGTGGTGGATGCGCTGGTGCCGGAGAGGGAAGCGGGGCAGAGTTTTCGCACGGTTTCCGCGCCCGAGACTTTTACGGCTTTGAACGATGGGGCCGCGCATTATGTGATGAATGTTTTCACGGCGGGGGGCGAAGCGGCGGATTTGGTGGAGAGAGGAACGGAATTTTAACCGCTGAGCATGGCGCCGTTTTTTTACCGCACGTTTTTTCGGTTGGGGCTTTTGTTTTTCGTTACCGGACTTTTTTCCGGGGCGGCGCTCGCGCAGGAGGGGGATTTTCTGGCGGTGCAGCGGCGGGTGACGGAGATTTACGGGCAATACGCGAACGCGGTGGTGCGGGTAAAGGCGGCGGTGGAGGAGGTCGAGGAGGATGGGGAAACGGCGGCGTCGTTGCGGGTGGGGACGGGATTTATTATCAGTTTGGAGGGCCATGTTTTGACGAACGCGAGCGTGGCGCTGGGGGCGGATCGGGTTTGGGTGGAGCTGGATGGGGTGCCGTATGCGGCGGATAATTTGGGGAGCGATCCGCAGACGAATTTGTCGCTTTTGAAGCTGATGGTTTTGCCGGAGAAATTTTCGCATATTCCGGTTTCGAGCGGATTGAATATGCCGGCGCTCGGGTCGCTGGTGGTGGCGATCGCGTGTCCGCTGGATTTTGATCCGTCGCCGGCGCTGGGAATGGTGACGGGGTGGGAGAGCAGTTTTTCGCAGCGGGTTTTTCCGGTGACGTATGTGCGGATCGATGTTCCGGCGCATCCGGGGGAAGGCGGGGCGCCGGTGCTGGATTTGAACGGGCGGTTGGTCGGGATTTTGGTGGCGTCGCTGCCGGAGGTGCGGTCGTCGTATTTGCTGCCGGCGCGGGCGATTTTGCGGATTCGGGATGATTTGCTGTTTTCGGGGAACGTGGAATATGGCTGGATCGGGATCGAGTTGGAGGAACGGGTGGACCGGGAGTTGGGGCGGCATATTTTGATCGGCGAAGTGGTGGAGGGGACGCCGGCGGCGGAGGCGGGATTGAAGGAGGGGGATCGTCTGGTGCGGATGGGGGATGTGCAGATCCGGCGGGCGGACGACGTGCGGACGGCGAATTTTTATCATCGGGTGGGAGATTTTATCGATATGGAGGTGGAGCGGGACGGGGCGGTTT
This sequence comes from uncultured Opitutales bacterium, assembly GCA_964544025.1. Taxonomy (GTDB): domain Bacteria; phylum Verrucomicrobiota; class Verrucomicrobiia; order Opitutales; family T3Sed10-336; genus CAZJCL01. Next base: position 6,989 of record CAZJCL010000057.1, read on the forward strand.
TGGGGTTTTCGGTGCAGATGGCGCGGAGACCGGAAGAAAGTTAGAATTATGAAGTAAGAAGGTAGAATTTGGGAGGCAGGAGGCGGGAGTTGGGAGTTGGGCGGGTTGGGATAAGCCTTTTCATTTTGGGGTGGAGGTGTTATTACGGATTCTTTGCGTAATTTTTACTGAATGATGAGAACGGAAAAAGACTCCATGGGCGAAATGCAGGTGCCGGAATCGGCTTTGTATGGCGCTTCCACTCAACGCGCTGTGCTGAATTTCCCGATCAGCGGGCGACCGATGCCGGACGGGTTTATCCGCGGTCTCGGACTGGTGAAATGGGCGTGCGCTACGGCGAACGAGGAGTTGGGGCGGTTGCCGAAGGAGAAGGCGGATTTGATCCGGCAGGCGGCGGAGGAAGTGATCGACGGGAAGTTGAACGAGCATTTTCCGGTGGATGTTTTCCAGACGGGTTCGGGGACGTCGTCGAATATGAACATCAACGAGGTGATTTCGAATCGGGCGTCGCAGCTGAAGGGCGAGGCGATCGGGTCGAAAAAGCCGGTTCATCCGAACGACGATGTGAACATGGGGCAGTCGTCGAACGATATTATTCCGACGGTTTTGCATGTCAGCTCGGCGGTGGCGGTGAAGGAGAAGCTGGTGCCGGCGCTGGATTATCTGGCGGACGAGCTGGATAAAAAGGCGAAGGCTTGGGCGAACGTGGTCAAAATTGGGCGGACGCATTTGATGGACGCGACGCCGTTGACGCTCGGGCAGGAGTTTTCCGGATACGCGGCGCAGGCGCGGAAGAGCGCGAACCGGGCGCGGAAATGCGTGGATTTGTTCGCGGAATTGGCGATCGGTGGAACGGCGGTGGGGACGGGGATTAATTGTCATCCGGAATTTCCGGGGAAGGTTTGCCGGATCTTGAGCGAGAAAACGGGGATCTCGTTCCGGGAGGCGGACAATCATTTCGAGGCGCAGGCTGGACGCGACGACGCGGTGGAAGTGGCGGGGCAGTTTGCCACGATCGCGGCGAGTTTGGCGAAGATCGCGAACGATATTCGTTTGCTCGGATCGGGGCCGCGTTCGGGATTGGGGGAAATCCGGTTGCCGGCGACGCAGCCGGGTTCGTCGATCATGCCGGGGAAGGTGAATCCGGTGATGAGCGAAATGCTGGTGCAGGTTTCGATTTACGTGATGGGGTTGTCGAATGTGGTGGCGATGTGCGGTCGCGACGGGCATTTCGAGTTGAACGTGACGATTCCGCTGATCGCGCACGCGATTCACGAGTCGGTGACGTGCTTGGCGAACGGGGCGACGACTTTCGGGCAGCAGTGCGTCGAAGGTTTGGAGGCGGACGAGAAACAGTGTCAGGCGCTGGTGGACCGTTCGTTGATGCTGGTGACGGCGTTGAATCCGTATATCGGATACGACGCGGCGGCGGCGGTGGCGAAACAGGCGCTCGCGGAGAACAAGACTTTGCGCGAGGTCGTGCTGGAGAAGAAGTTGATGGACGAGGCGACTTTGGACAAGGCGCTGAATCCGATGGAGATGATTAAACCGAAGGCGTAAAACGCGCCGGAAATTGCGCGGAGTCCGGCCGTTTTTTTTGGCGGGCCGGATTCCGCAAAACTTGCGAAGACATGGCGATATTTCAGGCAAATTTTGAAGTTTCCACCCGGGGAAAAGGGATGGTGGAAGTGACGGAGCGGGTGCGGGAGATTGTGCGCGATTCGGGGATTTCCGCTGGTTTGGTGAACGTGTTTTGCCGGCATACGAGTTGCAGTTTGGTGATCATGGAAAACGCGGATCCGTCGGCGCGGGCGGATTTGGAGAATTGGATGGAGCGCCTGGTGCCGGAAAACGATCGGCATTTCACGCACACGATGGAGGGGCCGGACGATATGCCGAGTCATATCAAGATGGCGCTGACGCGGACTTCGGAGACGGTTCCGTTTTCCGGCGGTCGGATGCT
>CAZJCL010000057.1:9051-12429 GCA_964544025.1 uncultured Opitutales bacterium
CGAGGTTCCGCGATCTACCTTGCAAATACTTGTTTTTATTTTGTAACTAAGCGGTTTCAAAACCATTAAAATTATGAACCGAGTCCTACTCACCACCACTTCCTTTCAGGACACGCCGGGCGACCATCATCGCCTGTTGGAATCCGCGGGCTATGAGATCGTCCGCGAGCGCGGGCCGTTGCCGGAATCGCGCATGCTCGAGCTGGCCGGGGATTTCGACGCCTTTCTTTGCGGCGACGACGAAATCACCCAGGCGGTGATCGAGAAATCGCTGCCGCGCTTGAAGGTGATCAGCAAATACGGGATCGGTCTGGACAAGATCGACGTGGAGTTCGCGACGTCGAAGAAGATTCCGATCGGGTTTTGCCCGGGGGTGAATCACACGACGGTGGCGGAGCACACGTTTGGACTTTTGCTCGCGCTTTACCGGCACATCGTCACGGAGTGCAATCATGTGCGCGGCGGCGAATGGAAGCGGTTGACCGGACACGAATTGCTTGGAAAGCGGATCGGAATCATCGGTCTCGGACGGATCGGGAAGGAAGTGGCGATCCGGGCGCGGGCTTTCGGAATGGAAGTGACCGGTTTCGATATTTACTGGGACGAGGCGTTCGCGGAGAAATACCAGGTGACGCGGGCGGGCTCGATTTCGGAAGCGCTCAACAGCTCGGATATTCTCAGCTTGCACACGAATTTGACGGCGGAAACGCGTCACATGATCAGCGAAAAGAGCATCGCGCAGATGAAGAAGGGCGTGGTGATTTTGAATTGCGCGCGCGGTGAGCTGGTGGATACAACGGCGATCGCGGCGGCGTTGCGGAGCGGTCAGGTGGGCGGTTATGGAGCGGATGTGCTCGATGTCGAGCCGCCGCCGGCGAACCATCCGTTGTTCTCGACTCCGAACACGGTTTTGACGCCGCATATCGGAAGTCGCACGTATGAAAGCGTGGTGCGGCAGGCGACGATGGCGACGCAGAATCTGATCAATCTTCTCAACGGAGAACCGGCGATCAACCAAGGCAACAAGTTCTAGTTTTTGTAGCCCGCGCTGGATTCGCGGCGCGGGCTTTTTTCTTTTTTATCACGGAGATTTTCCCATGGCTGACACATATTTTGTTGTTCCGGAATCGCAGCATAACTCGCTGGTCGAAGCGGCGTATTTGAAGCGCGGATATACGGCTGACGAGGCGAAGGACGCGTCGCGTTTTTGCGCGGAAGCTTCGCGTCACGGCATTCGCACCCACAACGCGATCAAGGCGCTGCATCTCGACCATTTGTTCGGGAGCGGATCGGAAGGTTGCGTTCCGGGGGCGGAGATCGAGGAGTTGCCGAGCCGGTTTGAGGCGTCGCAGGTCTGGAACGCGCACAAGAAACTCGGTCAATCGGTGGCGTATCGCGCCATGGAGCGTTGTATCGAGCTGGCGGATAAATATGGAATCGGCCAGGTGAGCGTCGATAACGCGTTTCATTATCTTTGGGGCGGCGGTTATGTGATGGACGCGGCGCGCCGGGGATATATCGCGTATACAAATTGCACGGCGGCGTTGACCGAAGTGGTGCCGTTTATGGGGAAATATCCGACGCTCGGGACGAATCCGCATTCGTGGGGATTTCCGACGCAGGACGTTCTCGGGTATCCGATCGTGATCGACTGGGCGACCTCGGTGGTGGCGATGGGGCGCGTGCAGCAGTTGAAGCGGGAAGGGAAAACGTTGCCTCCGAACGCGGCGGTGGACGCGGATGGAAACCCGACGACGGACGCGTCGAAGGCGGTGGCGCTGTTGCCGTTTGGCGCGCACAAGGGTTACGGGCTTTCGCTGATCAACGAGATTTACGGCGGCTTTATCGGTGGATCCGCGCCGACGATTCGCAGCCGCTGGGCAGACGACGGCGACAAGCACACGCCGGTTTTCTATTTCCAGGTGATTCATCCGGACGCGATCGCGGGCAACGATTTCGCGAAAGGCCGTTCGCAGAAGGAGAACTTGAAGGCGGTGCTCGACGACGTGTTTGGTCACGGAAACGAGAACTGCATTTTGCCGGGGCAGATCGAGGCGCGTTTCGCGGAAGCCTCCAAGAGCGCCGGCGGGCTTCTCTTCACCCGCGCCGAAATCGAGGCGTTCAACGAAATCGCGGAAGAGTGCAACCAGTCGCGCTGGTCGACCGACGGATTGAAGTCGGTGGAAGCGTAGTTTCCGGTTCAGATCAAAAATCGAAAATTTAACATCTAAAATTCCCGTTCCATGTCATTGAATATTCGTTCCAAAGAATCCTGTCAGTACGACCTCGTTTCTCTCGGGGAAATCATGCTCCGTCTCGATCCGGGCGAAGGCCGCGTGCGCACGGCGCGCCGGTTCGACGTTTGGGAAGGCGGCGGTGAATACAACGTGGCGCGCGGATTGCGCCGTTGTTTCGGAATGCGCACCGGTGTGGTGACGGCGTTCGCGGACAATGATGTCGGGCGTTTGCTCGAGGATTTTATCCTGCAGGGCGGCGTCGATACCTCGCTGATCAATTGGGTGAAGTATGACGGCGTCGGCCGGAAAGTGCGCAACGGTTTGAACTTCACGGAGCGCGGTTATGGGATTCGCGGCGCGGTGGGGATTCCGGATCGCGGCAACACGGCGGCGTCGCAGATGAAGCCGGGCGATGTGGATTGGGACGATTTGTTCGGGAAGAAGGGCGTGCGCTGGTTTCACACCGGCGGAATTTTCGCGGCTCTTTCGGAAAGCGCGGCGGCGTTGGTCGAAGAAGCGGTGGTGGCGGCGCAGAAACATGGGACGATCGTTTCGTATGATTTGAACTATCGTCCGTCGCTTTGGAGCGCGATCGGGGGTCAGGCGAAGGCGCAGGAAGTGAATCGCCGGATCGCGAAGAACGTCGATGTGATGATCGGCAACGAGGAAGATTACACGGCTTGCCTCGGATTTGAGGTCGAAGGCGTGGACGAGAATATCTCGTCGATCGAAGTGGACGCGTTCAAGAAGATGATCGAGAAGGCGGTGAAGGATTTCCCGAACTTCAAGGCGACGGGGACGACGCTTCGGACGGTGAAGAGCGCGACGATCAACGATTGGGGCGCGATTTGCTGGTCGGGCGGGAAATTCTACGAAGCGACTTATCGTGAGAATTTGGAGATCATGGATCGCGTGGGCGGCGGGGACAGTTTCGCTTCCGGTTTGATTTACGGATTCCTGGCACACGGCGATCCGGCGAAGGCGATCGAGTATGGCGCGGCTCACGGCGCGCTGGCGCAGACGACTCCGGGCGATACGTCGATGGCGAATCTCGCGGAAGTGGAGAAGCTGATCAGCGGCGGCGGAGCGCGGGTGGTGCGGTAACTTGAACGACGGATTTCGCCACGGAGGCACGGAGAGC
>CAZJCL010000058.1:0-12272 GCA_964544025.1 uncultured Opitutales bacterium
CTTGATTGCGAGGTTTATTGGCGTTTGATTCCGAAGGGTTGGGTGTAGGTGCGCCCTTCGGGGGAAATTACGACGGCGCGGACGAAGGGGGCGAATTCGGGGAGGGAATCGATGGAGAAACGCGGGCCGTTGGCGATAATTTCGCTGGTGTCGGTTTCGGGATTGTAGGTGATCCAATCGATCTTTTCGTAGTCGCCTTCGATTTGGAGGCGGAGTTCGTTTTCAGTTGCCTCGATGCCGGTGAAACGGATGGGCGGGGGAACGCCTTGCTCCACGGGAACGAAGAAATAGAAGTGGCCGTTTTTCATCGCGGAATAGACCTGTTTTTCGCTGAGGTCGGTCAGTAGGAAGATGTTTCGGTTTCTTCCGTAATGGGCGTCGCCGTGGGTGTCGTCGTTGGCGAGTCCCCAAACCGGGCGTTCGGGCATCAGGCGGTGGAGGATGCTGTCCCAGCGTTTGCGGTCGACGGGAAAGCGGTCGACCTGATTGTAGACCTCCATGCCGACGACGTGTGGATGGCGGGTGAAATGGTCGACATACCAATCGACGTCGCGGTTATAGCGCCCGGGGTGGTTGAAGACGGCGAGGCCGTTTCGTTCGGCGATTTCCTGGAAGGCGGTTTCCTCGGAGTTGGTGACGCCCGCGTATTCGTTGAAGAGGCTGGAGATGTGGTCGGTGCGGGAAATTTCGCTTCCGGGAATGGAGACCATGCCGAGCTCGCGGGGGTCGCGGTTTTGCCACTCTTCGTTGACGACTTCGCGGTAGGGTTTTTTGAAGCGGACGCTTTGTTGATCTTTGATCCGGTGGTAAATCGCGTTCAATTCGGTCCACGGGTACAGGGGATGGGGCCAAGCTTCATGGTGTTGGAAATCGTGATCGGTGAGGGCGAGGATTTCGTAGTCGAGATCGTGGTATTTGTCGATGGCGTGGTGGGGGTCGTGGCGGCCATCGGAGAGGTTGGTGTGGGTGTGGAGATTGGCGTCGTGGTAGCCGATGTTTTCCCAGTTCACATTTTCGTAGGGATTCTGAAACGGCGATGAGGCGGTCGGGGATGAGCCGGTCGGCGATGAGGCGGTCGGGGCCGCGGCGGGAATTTCGGCGGGGGTGATTGCGGTATCCGGTTGCTGGAGCGCGGCGGTTTGGCAGGCGCTGAACAGGAGCGGGAGGAGGAGGAAGGCGCTGGTGGTTTTCATTGTTGGAGAGAAGGGGCTACCAAGAACGCCGCTGGACCGCAACGTTTCGGAGAAGCGGTTCGGGTTTCGCGACGGGTTTTGCGCGACGGGGGCGCTGCGGGTTTCGCGCGGCGGGTTTGGGAGGGGGGAGGGGAGTTGGGCGAAGTTTCCGCGGGCTGTTGCGGTGATGGGCCCGCCGCGTTGGCGGATGGCCGGATGGCCGGATGGCTTGGGATGTTATGCGGACATTTTGCGGCAGGATTCGGCGCAGCGGCGGCAGGCTTGGACGCATTCGTCCATGTCGCCGATGCGTTCGCAGTCGTCGGCGCAGGCTTCGCAGATTTGGGCGCAGATTCCGCAGGTGAGTTCGTGACGGGCGGAGTTGCGGAGCATGAAGTTGGCGCTGACGCCGCAGATTTCGGCGCAATCGAGCATGAGGCGGAAGTGTTCGGGGGCGACGTGTTGGCCGCCGGCTTCGAGGCAGTGGTTGGCGGCGGTGCTGAGGCAGACGTCGCGGCATTCGCTGCAGATTTGGATGCAATGTTTCAGTTCGTCGCTGAGATGGCTTAAGTGATGCATGAGGATCGTTTTTTGTTTTCGTTGGTGTTTTCCGGAATGACCGGAGAAACGTATTCGGGGGCGGGAAGGGAACAATCGGGGCGGGACATGGAGAAAGGTTGAGGGTTTTCCGGCGGCGGTGGGTGTAAGTCCGAGTGCCGGGTGACGGCAGAGAGTTTTATGAGAACGAGAATGATGCGGATGTTTGTCCTTTTGGCGGTGGGGATCGGGGCTTTGGTGATTTTTGCGAAACAGGCGCCGAGCTCGGTGGAGCCTTCGCCGGCGCCGGAGTGGGCTTTGCGGGATTTGGAGGGGGAGACGGTGCGGTCGGCGGATTTTGCGGGGAAGGTGGTGGTGTTGAATTTTTGGGCAACCTGGTGTCCGCCGTGCCGGATGGAGATTCCGGGGTTTGTGAAGTTTCAGGAGGAGTTTGGGGAGGATGTGACGATCGTGGGGGTGTCGCTGGATCAGACGGGGGTGGCGGATGTGAAGGCGTTTTCGGAGGGGATGAAGATCAATTATCCGGTGGTGATGGGGGACGCGGAAATCGTGGCGGATTATGGGGGAGTGCAGGCGATTCCGACGACGTTTATTATCGATCGGGAGGGGCAGATCCGGAATGTGCATCAGGGGTATTTATCGCGGCGGGAGTTGGAGAAAGTGGTGGTGCCGTTGTTGTGATGGCGGCGGGTCGCTTGGGCTCTGTTGTTAACCACGAATGGACACTAATTGACACGAATTGGATGGGGTCTGAGTTTGGTGGGTTGAGGTTTAACAGAAGGTCGCGAAGGAAGCGAAGGGGAGAGGGTGGAGCGATGGACACGAATTGCGATGGATTTGGGTGGAGCTTGGGCTCGGGTGGAGGCCACGGAATAGACGATAGACGATAGACGATGGACGATAGACAATAGACGATGGACGATAGGCGGAAAGGGCGGAGGAAGGGGTTTAGGGATATGGATTTGAAGGGGAGTAAGAAGGAATGGGAAGAGCTGGGGTTTGGGGGAGGGGAGCGTTAATCTCGGGGAGGCCAGATGCGGGGTTCTTTTTTGATTATTTGATAGCGGGGGGAGGGGGTGGAGTGGAAGACGACTTCGGCGATTCCGGCCCAGCCGCCACAGTCGTCGTATTTGCCTCGGAAGATGTTTTGGGAGCGGTCGATTTCGAGTAGTTGGAGTTCCCATCCCCAGCCTCCGACGCCGTAGGTTTCGTCGAGGAAGCGGAGGATTTTGGGACCGAGAATGGATTCGTAGGCGCCGGAGCCGTGTTGGCGGTCGAAGCGGATTTCGCGGAGGTAACGGGGAAGGTCCGAGATCGGCCAGCCGAAAATGCCACCGAAGATTTCCAACAGAAATTGGAGCAGGCTCATTGCGCGGGAATTGCTTGGAAGAAGAGGAGTTTGGACGGGAGAGGCGCGGAAAGGGAAGCTTGGGGCTCTGGGTTTAACCACGAATGGACACTAATGCACACGAATTTGGGAGACGGTTTTGGGAAGAGCGCGAAAGGCGGTTGGGGCCGGTTTTTTTACTGCGGAGAAGCGGGGGACGGAGGTTGGGTTTTGGGTATTTGGGACCACAGATGGCGCGGATGGGCACAGAAATATTCAACCGCAGATGGAGCGGAGCTGGGAGAGTTAACTGTGGAGAAACAGGGGGACACCGCGCGGTGGCGCGGCGGAGGCTTGGGCTCTGGGGTTGGGACCACAGATGGCACGGATGGGCACGGATGGGCGCGGGGTGGACTGGGGAGGGTTCTTGGTGGTCGGGATTTTAACGAGAGGGAGCTGGGGGAGCGGTGGTTTGGGGGATTTTTGGTGAGGGTTTGCGGTGGGGGTGGGGTGTAAGGGGGGATGAGTGATTTGCGAGATTTTGGGGAGGGGGTGGAGTGAAAGGGGTTTTTCTTTGGGTGGTGGCGGTTTTTGTGGTGTTGCCGGGGCGGGCGGAGCTTTCGGAGGAGCCGGGGCTGGGGGAGTTGTTGCGGTTTGGGGCGGAACATAGTTTCGAGTTGCGGGCGGCTTTTGAGGAATGGCAGGGGATTCGGGAGAGGATCGCGCAGGTGCGGGCGTTGCCGGATCCGGAGATTTCTTATGGGTACTTTGTGGAGCGGATGGATACGCGTCAGAGTTTGAGCGTGTCGCAGATGTTTCCGTGGCCGGGGAAACGGGGGTTGCGGGGGAGCGCGGCGGAAAGGGCGGCGGAGGCGGCGGGGGCGGAGGTGGATCGGGTGCGGCTGGAGTTGTTCGAGGGAATTCGGTCGGCGTATGCGGAGGGGCTTTTTTTGGCGCGGGCGAGGGAGCGGGTTTTGGAGAACCGGGAGTTGCTGGCGCGGGTGGAGCGGGCGGCGGCGCGGCAGTATGAGGCGGGGCGGGGGAGTTATGCGGATACGGTTCGGCTGGGGATCGAGTTGGCGCGGATGGAGGAGGAGATCGTGAGTTTGGAGGAGGCGGCGGGGCCGGTTTTGCGGGGATTGGAGGCGCTGGTGGGGGCGGAGCGGGGGCGAATTGCGCGGTTGGGAGAAGGGGCGGAGGAGTCGGCGGGGCGGGAGATTCCGGAGCGGGTTTTGCTGGAGGAGCGGTTGTTGGCGGGGAATCCGGAGTTGCGAGTGGCGGAGGCGGAGGTGCGGCGGTTGGAGGAGGAGAAGCGGTTGGCGCGGAAGGCGGGGTTGCCGGATCTGATGGTGGGGGTGGAGTGGATGGATAGCGTGGGGATGGAGGATGAGACGATGGCGATGGTGGGGATTTCATTGCCGGTTTGGCGGGAGAAGATTCGGGCGGGGGTGCGGGAGGCGGAGCGGATGGGGCGGGGGGCGCGGTTGCGGCGGGAGGGGTTGGAACGGGAGCTTTTGGCGGAGTTGGAGGGGGCGTGGGTTTCGGTGCGGGAGGCGGGGCGGAAGATCGAGTTGTATGATGAGGAGTTGATTCCGCGGGCGCGGGAGGCGGTGGCGGGGATTCAGGGGAGTTATTTGTCGGGGGAAACGGGGTTCGCGGATTTGATTGGGGTGCAGCGGACGTTGCTGGATTTGCAATTGGAGCGGGAGCGGTTGGTGGCGGATTTGGCGCGGGGTTGGGCGCGGGTGGAGAGGATGACGAATGGGGAGGGAGGATGAAAGGGGAGAACCACGGAAGACGCAAATGCGCGGAAGCTTGGGATCGGGATTTTAACCACGAATGGACACGAATAGACACGAATTGCTTGGGGGGATCTTTGGAGAACGCGAGGGGAGGCTGGGGCTCGGGCTGGTTTGGGGTCGGGGTTTTTACCATGGAAGACACGGACGAAACGAAGGGGAGATGGCGAGGCAATACGCAGAAAGCTTGGCTCTGGATTTTCGAACCACGGATGGCACGGATGGGCACAGATATGACATGCGGAAGCTCGGGCTCGATTTAACCGCTAATGGACACGAATGGATACGAATTGCTTGGGCTGGGATTTTTTTAACCACGGAAGACACGGAACACACGGAAAGCTGGGGCTCGGGATTTCTGAACCACGGATGGCACGGATATATAATACACGGAAGCTTTGGCTCTGATTTTTCGACGGAGCGGAAGCGGAGATGACGAAGCTATGAATACGAATAGATGCGAATTAATTGGGATTGGATTTTCAGGAGGAACGGGACGAGGGGCTTGGGCTGGGGGTCATCGGCGAAGCGCCGATGCTACGAAGGGGAATGGGATTGGGTTTGTTGAACGCGGCTTTTGAAGTGAGGTTTTGGATGAAGAAGGGTTTGAAAATTGTTTTGGGGTTGGGGGCTTTGGGGGCGGTTTTTCTAGGTGGGTTTTGGGCGAGGGGGATGATGGGGGGAGAGGGGGAGGTGGGAGGGGAAGATGGGGGGGAGGTGCAGTGGTATGTTAGCGGGATGCATCCTTGGATTATTCGGCCGGAGCCGGGGAATTGTCCGATTTGCGGGATGGAGTTGACGCCGCTGGATTCGTCGATGCTGGCGGGGGAATTGGCGGTCGATCCGGTGGTGGTGCGGAATATGGGGGTGCGGGTGACGAAGGCGACAAGTGGTCCGGCGGCGCGGGAGATTTGGGCGCCGGTGGAGGTGGTGGCGGATGAGTCGTCGGTCGCGCGGGTGGTGGCGCGGGCGGGCGGTTTTGTGGAGCGGCTGTTTCGTCCGCGTGTGGGGGATTCGGTGGAGCGGGGGGAGGCGTTGGCGGAGTTGCATAGTCCGCAGATTATCGCGGCGGCGCATGAGTTGCTGGCGGTGGCGGAGGGGGGATCGGAGGGGGCGGTGGAGATGGCGCGGAACCGGTTGCGGATTTTGGGGGTGGCGGAGGCGGAGATCGAGGGGATTTTGGCGGGCGGAGAGGTGCCGCGGACGGTGACGGTTTTTAGTCCGGGGGATGGTTACGTGAGGGAGGTTTTCGCGAGGGAAGGGGCTTGGGTGGAGAGCGGGGGAGCGTTGGCGGAGATCGTGGGGCGGGACCCGGTTTGGGCGGTGACGACGGTGGCGCAGAACGGGATGGATTTCGCGCGGGAGGGGACGGAGGTGGAGATGGAGTTTTCGGCGTTTCCGGGAGAGGTTTTTTGGGGGAGGGTGGATTTTGTTTACGAGGAGTTGCGGGGGGAATCGCGGCGGGCGCGGATGCGGACGTTGTTGGAGAATGCGGAGGGGCGGTTGTTGCCGGGGATGTTGGGGCGGGCGAAGTTGAGGGCGCGGGAGGGGGATGAGGTGATTCGGATTCCGGATGCGGCGGTGGTGGATAGCGGGGAGCGGGAGATCGTTTTCGTGAGTTTGGGCGGGGGGCGGTTTGAGCCGCGGGAGATTGTTGCGGGGATGCGGTTGGAGGGAGGGATGTTGGAGGTGAAGGAGGGAATCGCGGCGGGAGAAAAGGTGGTGGTGAGCGGGCAATTCTTGCTGGAGAGCGAGAGCCGGATGCGGGAGGCGTTGTTGAAGATGGTGGAGGGGGAACCGGCGGTGGTCGGGGCGGAAGCGGCGGAACTACAAACTACAAAGCTTGACCCCTTTTTGGAGGGGGCGGAGTTGGGGCGGGTGGTGGAGGTGTATTTGGAGATTGGGGAGGCGTTGGCGGGGGATCGGATGGAGGGGGTGGCGGAGTTGGGGGAGCGGCTGGATGAGGCGGCGGTGGCTTTGCAGGAGGGGAATGAGGATGCGGAGTTGGCGGCGGTTTTGGCGGAGTTGCGGGCGGGGACGCATCATTTTTCGCACGCGGGCGAAATTGGGGAGGCGCGGATGGCGTTGCGGGATTTGAGCGAGCCGTTGCGGTTGCTTTTGCGGGCGGTGGGGGCGCCGCCGGGGGTGGGGGCGGTTTTTGAGTTCCGGTGTCCGATGTTTCCGGAAATGGGGGAGCACGCGTATTGGTTGCAGGGGCCGGGGGCGGCGGAGAATCCGTATATGGGCGGGGCGATGTTGCGGTGCATGGATCAGCGGGTGGAGTTGCCGGCGATGGGGAACGGGGAGATTTCGGAATGATCGCGCGGTTGATCGATTTGTGTATCCGGAATCGGGCGCTGGTTCTTTTGTTGTCGGCGGCGCTGGTGGGGTTTGGGGTTTGGGCGGCTTCGCGGATTACGGTGGATGCGATTCCGGATTTGTCGGATGTGCAGGTGGTGATCCGGACGGAGTTCGCGGGGGCGGCGCCGCAGATCGTGGAGAACCAGGTGACGTATCCGATCACGACGGCGATGATGGCGGTGCCGCGGGCGCGGGATGTGCGCGGGTTCAGCATGTTTGGGAGCAGTTTCGTTTACATCATTTTCGAGGATGGGACGGATTTGTATTGGGCGCGGTCGCGGGTGTTGGAGCAGTTGAGCGTTTTGCGGGGGGAATTGCCGGAGGAGGTTTCGCCGCAGTTGGGTCCGGATGCTTCGGGGGTGGGGTGGGTGTATCAATATGTGCTGACGACGGGGCGTTATTCGGCGGAGTTTCCGAACGGGTTTTGGCACGATCCGGTGGAGGATGTTTGGTATACGAGTTTGGCGGAGGTGCCGGGGGAGCGGGTGGTGCGGGAGCGGTTGGAGCGGCATCGGGTTTTTGGGGCGGATTCGGGGCGGACGGTTTGTCCGGTGACGGGGAAGCCGCTGGTGGAGGCGGATGTGGATTTGCATGAGTTGCGGTCGCTGCAGGATTGGTATTTGCGGTTCGAGCTGGTGTCGGTGGAGGGGGTGAGCGAGGTGGCTCCGGCGGGCGGGGCGGTGAAGCAGTATCAGGTGCAGGTGGATCCGGTGGCGCTGGAGGATTTCGGTTTGTCGGCGGGGGAGGTGGCGGAGGCGATCCGGAGCGCGAATTTCGAGGTGGGCGGCGGGGCGATTGAGCGCGGGGAGGCGGAGTTTATGGTTCGGGGGCTCGGGTATTTGGGGACGCTTTCGGAGGAGGAAATCGCGGCGGCGGGCGGGGATTCGTTGGCGTTGTCGCGGGCGCGGACGGAGAAGGTTTTGGAGGATTTGCGGGCGGTTTCGTTGGGGATCGGGGGGAGTGCGCCGGTGCGGTTGGGGGATGTGGCGCGAGTGACGATCGGGCCGGAAGCGCGGCGGGGGATTGTGGATTGGAATGGGTTGGGGGAGGCGGTGGGCGGGATTGTGGTGATGCGTCATGGGGAGAACGCGCGGGAGACGATCGCGCGGGTGAAGGAGCGGATCGGGGAATTGGAGGCGGGGTTGCCGGCGGGGGTGGCGATTGAGACGGGTTATGACAGATCGGATTTGATTGACCGGTCGGTGGCGACGCTTTCGGAGACGTTGGTGAAGGAGATGCTGGTGGTGGCGCTGGTGATCGTGCTGTTTTTGTTTCACGCGCGGAGTTCGCTGGTGGCGGCGTTTGTTTTGCCGACGGCGGTTTTGGTGAGTTTGGGAGCGATGTATTTGCTGGGGATCAACGCGAACATTATGAGCCTCGGGGGGATCGCGATCGCGGTGGGGGTGATGGTGGATTGCTCGATCGTGATGGTGGAGAACGGGCATGAGCGGTTGGCGGCGGAGCGGTTGCGGAATGGCGGGGCGGCGGTTGCGGGGGAGCGGCGGGTGGCGATTCTTTCGGAGGCGGCGCGGGAGGTGGGGCCGGCGTTGTTTTTCAGTTTGCTGGTGATCACGGTGAGTTTTTTGCCGGTGTTTTTGCTGGGGGAGCAGGCGGGGAAGATGTTTCGGCCGCTGGCGTTTACGAAGACGTTCGCGATGGCGTCGGCGTCGGTTTTGGCGGTGACGTTGATTCCGGTGTTGATGGTGTATTTTTTGCGGGAGGAGATGTTGTTGGGGAAATGGTCGCGGGCGGCGCGGGTGGCGGTTTGTGGAGGCGGGATTTTGGCGGCGGGGTTGGTGGGTTGGTGGGTGCCGTTGGGCGGGAATTTGGAGGAATTCCGGGTTTGGGTGGCGCTGGGGGCGGCGGGGTTGGCGGCGGTGATTTTGTTGCCGCAGCGGATGCCGGTGGAGGAGCGGAATCCGTTGACGCGGTTTTTGGAGTGGGGTTACCGGCCGTTGTTCGCGGCGGCGTTGCGGTTTCGGTGGGCGTTGGTGGTGGGGTCGGCGGTTTTGGTGGTGGCGACTTTCGCGGGTCCGTTTCGGGATTTGGGGACGGAGTTTATGCCGCCGTTGGAGGAGGGGGATTTGTTGTATATGCCGACGACGATGGAGCCGGGATTGAGCGGGACGAAGGCGGCGGAGTTGTTGCAGCAGACGAACAAGCTGATCATGACGGCGCCGGAGGTGAAGAGCGCGATGGGGAAGATCGGGGCGGCGGAAACGGCGACGGATCCGGCGCCGATGAACATGATCGAGACGACGATTGTTTTGCACCGGGATTCGAAGAAGTGGCGGCATGTTCCGCGGGAGCGGTTTTTCACGGATTGGCCGGGGTGGGCGCGGTGGTTGCCGGCGAAGATTTGGGAGGAGTCGCGTGCGATCACGTTGGAGGAATTGGTGTATGGGTTTGCGCTGCCGGATGGGTCGATGGTGCCGGGATTGGACGCGAAGGTGCAGATTCCGGGGTTGGCGAATTCGTGGACAATGCCGATCCGGACGCGGATCGATATGTTGGCGACGGGGATTCGGACGCCGGTGGGGATTAAGGTGTTGGGTCCGGATTTGGGGGTGTTGGCGGAGATCGCGGGGGAGATCGAGCGGGTCATTAAGGAGGATCCGGCGACGGGGCCGTTTACGCGGAGCGCGATTTCGGAGAGGACGTTGGGCGGGAAATACGTGAACATCGTGCCGAAGCGGGGCGGGGAATTGGAGCGGTACGGGCTGACGGTGGCGGATGTGCAGGAGACGATTTCGCTGGCGATCGGGGGGATGAACGTGGCGGAAACGGTGGAGGGGCTGGAGCGTTACCCGGTGAGTTTGCGGTATCCGATGGAGTTGCGGGAGAGTTTGGCGATGTTGGGTCAGGTGCGGGTGACGGCGCGGGACGGAACGAGTGTGCCGTTGGATTTGGTGGCGGAATTGCGGGTGGAGTCGGGACCGGCGATGATCAAGAGCGAGAACGCGCGTCCGACGGAATGGATTTTCGTGGATACGCGGGATATCGATTTGGGGACGTATGTGGAGCGGGCGCGGGAGTTGGTGCGGCGGGAGGTGGTGTTGCCGCCGGGGTATTCGGTTTTGTGGTCGGGGCAGTTTGAGTATATCGAGTCGGCGCGGGAGCGGTTTGCGGTGGCGATTCCGTTGGCGCTGGTGGCGATCGCGGTGTTGTTGTATTTCGCGACGGGGAGTTGGGGGCGGGTGTTGCTGATTTTCGGGACGTTGAGTTTCAGTTTGATGGGAGCGATCTGGTTTTTGTGGTGGCTGGATTACAATTTATCGGTGGCGGTGGTGGTGGGGATTATCGCGTTGCTGGGGTTGGACGCGGAGACGAGTTTGATCATGCTGTTGTATTTGGACAACGCGTATGACGAGGCGAAGCGGGAGGGGAAACTGGTGGATCGGCGGGGGCTTTGGGAGGCGGTTTATGTGGGGGCGGTGAAGCGGATTCGGCCGAAGACGATGACGGTGTTGACGACGATTATCGGGTTGTTGCCGCTGATGTTCGCGACGGGGGCGGGCGCGGATACGATGCGGCGGCTGGCGGCACCGATGGTGGGGGGATTGACGACGAGTTTTCTGCTGGAGTTGCTGGTGTATCCGGCGGTGTATTATGGGGTGCGGGTGTGGAAGGCGGGGTTTGGGAGATGAGGGTTGACCGGTGGGTGAGCGGGGAAGGGTTCAGCACGGAGGCACGGAGGCTTGGGCTCTGATTTGTTGAACCACGGAATACACGGAAGACACGGAAGGCTTGGGCTCTGAATTTGAAACAGAAGGAAGCGAAGTAGGGTGTTGAGGAGGGCGGAATTTTCGGAGAGCAAGGGGAGCAGGGTGCTTGGGCTCTGGAGGGGAGACCACGGATGGAATGGGCTGGTTATTGGTTATTGGGAAAATTTTGAGGTGGGGTGCGGGTGTTTGGAATGAAGAATTAAGAAGTTAGAATTTAGAAGTATCTTTTGGGCGTCAGTAGTAGGTGGGGTTGTGCCAGAAGATGTGGTCTTTGTCGGAGCGGAGTTCGTCCCATTTGTCGCTGCTCATGGGGGAGACGTGGCCGTCGACGTAGAGGATGTTGGCGTTGTTTCCGTGGAGGAAGTCGGCGTTGGAGGCGCCGTCGGAGTCGATCCAGGGGCGGAAATGATCGTTTTGGCGGGAACCGTCAGCGCCGAGCATCACCATGGATTGGTCTTCGATCTGGTCGATGGTGAGGGGGCCGGTTTCGGTGATGACGTGGCCGGTGAGGAAGCGGTTGAGGGCGTAGGAGGTTTGGACGAGGGAGACGAGTTTGTCGCCCATTTGCGAGATGGCTTCGGGGCACCAGAAAACGGTTTCGCCGCTGGTGCGGCCGTAGGAGGCGCGGAGGGAAATTTGGGCGGCGGAGGGGCCGTCGATATCGACGTAGGGGGCGAGGTCGATGAGCCAGTAGTCGTTCCAAGAATCGCCCCAGCCGCGGGGCATGCGCTGGAAATCGGCGGAGAAGAGGTGGGTCGCTTGGCCGATTTGGCGGAGGTTGGAGGTGCAGACGGAGCTGCGGGCGGAGGCGCGGACTTTGCCGACGACGGGGATCAGGATCGCGGCGAGGATGCCGATGATCGCGATGACGGTGAGGAGTTCGATGAGGGTGAACGCGCTGGAACCGCGAAGGGCAGCAGGGGAGAACTTCTTGTTATGCATTGGGTTTCCTAGGTAAGCCGCTTTCGGCGATAAGCTACCGAAAGTCATTTTTCGAATATGTTGAAATAGCCGGGATTGTCGAGGGTGAAGGTTTCTACTTTTTTGGGCGGGGGAGATTTTGTCAGAAGAAGGGAATTCACCACGAAGGCGCGGAGGGCACGGAGCTTTGGCTCTGAGGGGGGAACCACGGAAGACACGGAAAGCTGGGCTCGGAATCTTAACAAAAGGGAGCAAAGGGAGCGAAGGGCTTGGGCTTTGTTTTTTAACTACGGATGGCACAGAGCGTAGCCGCAACCAAACTTTTGTAATGGGATTCACCACGGAGGCACTGAGGGCACGGAGCTTTGGCTCTGGAGATTTAACCACAGATGGCACAGATGGGCACAGA
>CAZJCL010000059.1:0-4579 GCA_964544025.1 uncultured Opitutales bacterium
TTTCTGAATACGCGCTTACCCATCATGGCATATAAAGAAGCTTTCCCCGGCATCTCGAAGATTGTTTTCGAGGGACCTCAATCCAAGAATCCGCTTTCGTTTAAGCACTATAACCCGGAGGAGATCGTCGAGGGCAGGACGATGCGGGATCATTTGCGGTTCGCGGTCGTGTATTGGCACACGTTCCGGAACACGTTGTCGGATCCGTTCGGCGGCGGGACGGCGGTGAGGCCGTGGGACGACGGGACGGATTCGGTGGAGAACGCGCGGAACCGGGCGCGGGTGGCATTTGAGTTTTTCGAGAAACTGGATGCGCCGTATTATTGTTTTCATGACCGCGATGTGGCGCCGGAGGGGGCGAATCTGCGGGAGACGAACGCGAATCTGGACGCGGTGGCGGACGTTTTGCGGGAGGAGCAGGAGCGGACGGGGGTGAAGTTGTTGTGGGGGACGGCGGCGCTTTTCACGCATCCGCGTTTCGTGCATGGAGCGGCGACGAGTTCCAACGCGGATGTTTTCGCGTATGCGGCGGCGCAGGTGAAGAAGGCGATGGAGGTGACGCATCGTTTGGGCGGGGAAGGTTACACTTTCTGGGGCGGTCGCGAGGGGTATTCGACGTTGTTGAATACGGATTTGAAACGGGAGCTGGATCATCTGGCGCGGTTTCTCCACATGGCGGTCGATTTCAAGAAGGAGATCGGGTTCACGGGGCAGTTTTATATCGAGCCGAAACCGAAGGAGCCGACGAAGCATCAATACGATTCGGACGCGGCGGCGTGCTTGAACTTTTTGCGCGAATACGGGTTGAGCGATCATTTCAAGCTGAACCTGGAGACGAATCACGCGACGTTGGCCGGGCACACGATGCAGCATGAGATGGAGGTGGCGATCGCGGCGGGTGCGTTGGGATCGCTGGACGCCAATACGGGAGACGCGTTGCTGGGCTGGGATACGGACCAGTTTCCGACGGATATTTATCTGACGACGCAGATCATGCTCGGCGTTTTGAAGAATGGCGGAATTGCGCCGGGCGGGGTGAATTTCGACGCGAAAGTGCGGCGGGAAAGTTTCGAGCCGGTGGATCTGTTTTA
Source organism: uncultured Opitutales bacterium (assembly GCA_964544025.1). Lineage (GTDB taxonomy): Bacteria > Verrucomicrobiota > Verrucomicrobiia > Opitutales > T3Sed10-336 > CAZJCL01. The sequence continues at coordinate 1,092 of CAZJCL010000059.1, forward strand.
CGCGCATGTCGGTGGGATGGACGCTTTTGCGCGGGGGTTGAAAATCGCGGCGGCGATTCGGGCGGATGGGCGTTTGGAGAAGTTTGTGAAGGAGCGTTACGCGAGCTGGGATTCCGGAATCGGCGCGGATATCGAGAGCGGGAAAATCGGTTTCCGGGAGCTGGAGAAGTATATGCTGGAGAAGGGGGAGGCGGACGCGAGCCGGAGCGGTCGTCAGGAGTTTTTGGAGAACTTGATCAACGAGTTTATCTGATGGCGACCTATCTTCTCGGAATCGACGTCGGAACGAGCGGGAGCAAGGCGGTTTTGATTTCCGCGGATGGGGAAGTTCGGGCGACGGCGACGCATGAATACCGGTTGTCGCATCCGCGTCCGCTTTGGGCGGAGCAGGATCCGGAGGATTGGTGGCAGGCGACGCTGAAGAGCATTCGGGCGGTGCTGGAGAAATCCGGAGTCGGCGGGGGCGAGGTGGCGGCGGTCGGTTTGACCGGTCAGATGCACGGGCTGGCGATGCTGGACCGGGAGGGGCGGGTGTTGCGTCCGGCGATTTTGTGGAACGACCAGCGAACCGGGAAGCAGTGCGACGAGATCCGGGAAAAAGTGGGCGCGAAACGGGTGCTGGAGTTGACGGGAAACGAGGTTTTGCCGGGATTTACGGCGCCGAAGATTCTTTGGGTGCGGGAGAACGAGCCGGAAGTTTATGGGAAGTGCGCGAAGATTTTGCTGCCGAAGGATTACGTGCGGTTTCGGATGACGGGGGAGTTTTTCGGGGATGTTTCGGATGCTTCGGGGACTTCGCTGTTCGATGTGCGGCGGCGTTGCTGGTCGGAGGAAGTGCTGGGGGCGCTGGAGATTTCGCGGGATTGGTTGCCGGAAACGACGGAATCGGCGGTGGCGTCGGCGCGGGTTTCGGCGGAGGCGGCGCGGTTGTGCGGATTGCGGGAAGGGACGCCGGTGGCGGCGGGGGCCGGAGATCAGGCGGCGGGGGCTGTGGGGACGGGAATCGTGGAGGAGGGGATTGTTTCGACGACGCTGGGGACTTCGGGAGTGGTTTTCGCGGCTTCGGATGAATACCGGGTGGAGCCGGAGGGGAAGTTGCACGCGTTTTGCAGTGCGGTGCCGGGGAAGTGGCATTTGATGGGGGTGATGCTGTCGGCGGCGGGGAGTTTTCAGTGGTTTCGGGATGCGCTGGGGGAAGAGGAAAAGCGGATCGCGGAGGAAACGGGGCGGAGCGCGTACGAGGTTTTGGTGGAGAAGGCGCGGGGAGCGGCGGTGGGGTCGGAGGGGTTGTTGTTTTTGCCGTATTTGACGGGGGAGCGGACGCCGCATCCGGATCCGGACGCGCGGGGGGTGTTTTTTGGTCTGACGCGGCGGCATGGGAAGAGTCATTTGATTCGGTCGGTGTTGGAGGGGGTGACGTATGGGTTGCGGGATTCGCTGGAGTTGATGCGGGATTTGGGGATCGAAATTTCGCAGATGCGGGCTTCGGGCGGCGGGGCGGCGAGTCCGTTTTGGCGTCAGATGCTGGCGGATGTTTTCGGCACGGAGATTGTGACGGTGAATTGTCTGGAGGGGGCGCCGTATGGGGCGGCGTTGTTGGCGGGCGTGGCGGCGGGGATTTATCCGGGGGTGCCGGAGGCTTGCGGGACGGCTTTGAAAACGGGGGTGCCGATGAGGCCGGACCGGGAGGCGGTGGGGATTTACGAGGATTATTATCGGCGTTTTCGGGCGTTGTATCCGGTTTTGGCGGGGGAGTTTAAGGAGATCGCGAAGGTGGTGGCGAAGCATGGGGGGTAGCGGGAATTATTTCACCACGGAGGCGCGGAGGGCACGGAGCTGGGGGAGGCTTGGACTCGGAATTTTAACAGATGGTAGCAAAGGGAGCGAAGGGCTTGGGTTCTGTTTTTTTAACCACAGATGACACAGATGGGCACAGATTAGGAGGGGACTGAGGCTCTGTTCTTAACCACGGAAGACACGGAATACACGGAAAGGGGAGGGGGAGCGTGGGAGACGGTTTCAACCACGAATGGACACGGATTTACACGAATTCGGGGGGCGGATGAGGTGGGAGGGCATGACTTTTGGGGGTGGTATTTGCGAAGAGGAGGGTGGATTTTTTGGGGGGGATGTGCGGGAATTGGGGGTGTGAAATATTTGGAAGCTACGGGGGTTCTGAAGGGGAGGTTGGGGGAGAGCGTTTTGACGGGGGAGGAGGAGCTCTTTCGGGCTTCGTTCGACGGGAGCAAGTTGTCGTTTTTGCCGGAGGCGGTGGTGCGGCCGCGGGATCGGGAGGAGATCGGGGCGATGCTGGCTTTGGCGAATGAGTGGAAGGTGCCGGTGACGACGCGGGGGGCGGGATCGTCGTTGACGGGGTCGGCTTCGCCGGTGAGGGGCGGGTGGGTGCTGGATTTGAGCGGGTGGCGGGATATCCGGATCGATGCGACGACCGGGATGGCGTATGTGCAGGCGGGGGCGGTGATCGGGGAGATTTTGGCGGAGGCGGAGAAGGTGGGGTGGTTTTATCCGCCGGATCCTTCGTCGCGGGGGTTTAGCACGATCGGCGGGAATATCGCTTGCAACGCGGGGGGATTGCGGGGGGCGAAATACGGGGTGACGCGGGATTATGTGTTGGGTTTGAAGGGGTTTTTGCCGACGGGGGAGTTTGTGGAGTGGGCGGGGGATTTGCGGAAATACGCGGCGGGTTTCAATTTTCGGGATTTGTGGATCGGGAGCGAGGGGACGTTGGGGGTGATTACGGAGGCGGTTTTGCGGTTGATTCCGAAACCGGAGGCGCGGTGGACGTATTTGGCGAGTTTCGCGGATGAGACGGCGGCGTTGGAGGCGATTCGGGATTTGTTGGGGGAGCGGATTGTGCCGTCGATTTTGGAGTTTTTGGACCGGGAGAGCGTGCAATGCGCGGAACGGGCGACGAAGCGGGAGATTTTCGCGGGTCAGGCGGGGCGGCCGGTGGTGCTGGTGGAGTTGGATGGGCACGCGGATTTGGTGGCGCGGGACCGGGAGGCGGTTTTGCGTTGGGGGCGGGAGAAGGCGTTGGCGAGCAAGGAGGCGAGCGATCCGGCGGCGGAGGAGGAGCTTTGGGAGGTGCGGCGGAAATGCTCGGGGGCGATGTTCGAGTTGGGGGACGCGAAGTTGAACGAGGATATTGTGGTGCCGTTGCGGTCGCAGGTGGCGTTGTTGCGTTTTATCCGGGAGATCAGCGCGGAAACGGGGATTGCGATTCCGACGTTCGGGCATGCGGCGGACGGGAATTTTCACGTGAACGTGATGTATTACCGGGACGATCCGGGGAGCAGCGAGAAGGCGCGGGAGGTGGTTTTCGCGGTGATGGAGAAGGTGCTGGAGCTGGGCGGAACGATCAGCGGGGAGCACGGGATCGGGTTGGCGAAAACGGCGTTTTTCCGGATGGAGCACTCGGAGGCCGAAGTGCGGGCGATGCAGCGGGTGAAGAACGCGCTGGATCCGAA
>CAZJCL010000059.1:4679-7718 GCA_964544025.1 uncultured Opitutales bacterium
GCCGTTGTCGGGGGAGGTGAGGATGGAGCGGCCCCAGCCGGTGCCGGGGCGTCCGGAGGCGGCGGAAACGGGGCCGCGGGCGTCGTTGCGGTAAAACCAGGAGGTCGGCCAGTAGTCGTAGTTGAGGAAGAGGTCGCCGTTTTGGTCGACGGTGAGGCGGTGGTAATAAATGCTGTAGTTCGCCAGCGGCGGGGCGACGAGGACTTGCGGTTTTTCCCAGTCGTCGTTGGCTGGCTTGCGTTGGTGGGCGAGGGCGGCCCAGAGCGCGCCGTCGAGGTGTTTTTCGCCGGTTCTCCAGAGACGGAAAACGAGGTGGAGGTTGTCTTGGTCGTCGCAGACGAGGCCTACGTAGGTTTGGCGGAGATTTTCGCTGCTGGTGCGGACGGCTTCGGTCCAGCCGGAGTAGGCGTCGTTGGGTTTGAGCGAGCGGAGGTATTGGAAGGGGCGGCCGTGGGTGCCGACGACGACGTGGAGGTAGCCTTTGCTGTCGATCGTGATGCTGGGGGTGTTGTGGCCGTCGTTGGCGGGCGGGCCGAAACTCATGAAAACGGGTTTACCGGCGGCGCGGGTTTCGCGGTCGTAGGTGGCGACGTAGGCGGGAACGCCGGGGACTTCTTCGGGTTTCGCCTCGGGATCGGTGGCTTCGCCCCAGACGACGTGGATTTTCGAGCCGCGGGAAACGATCATCGACGGAATGCCGGAGTGCATCGAGCTGTTGAGGGCGACCTCGGTCAGTTTCGCCGGTTCGTGGAAGGCGAGTTTTCCGTCGCGGGTGACGTCGGCGACGATGAGTTCGATGTCGTTGGTGCTGCGCCAGCGGAGTTGGGCGGGGCGGCGGGCGACCGGGACGCTGCTGGGGCGGTTGGTGCGGGTGAGGCGGACGACGGCGGGCGGGCCGTCGGGGATGTTGTGTCCGGAGAATTGCTCGATGTCCCAGGAGCGGGGCTCGTTTTCGCGTCCTTCGATGATGTGGGCGGTGAAGGTTTCGCCGTGGTCGGTGGAGCGGAGGAGGGCGACGGTTCTGCCGGAAGAGGCGAGGAGGTAGACGTTGTTGGCGGAATCGAAGGCGATTTTTGTGCCGATGCCGGTCCAGGCGCGGGCGTCGGTTTCGGGATTGGTTTGGGTGACGGCTTGGCGGAGGTCGGTGGTGGTCCAGCCTTTCGGGGTTTGGCGGTGAAGGGTTCGGCCGTCGAGCACGAAGCCGCGATTTTCGATGTCGAAATAGATCTGGTTGGCGACCGGGTAATCGGGGTTGTAGCCGAACTGGCGGTTTTCGTGGGCGTAGGGGCGGAGGACGTGGGGGAGCTCGAGGGGATCGCCGACGGGGGATGGGCTGCTTTTTACCCGCAAGGAAGCGTAGGTGGAAACGCCGGAATCGTCGCGGGGAGTGGCGCGGAGGTGGACGAGTTGTTCGCGGTTTCGGCCGGGCGCGGTGTAGCGGACGGAGATTTCGCGGCTTTTTTGGGGGTCGAGGGAAACGGATTTTTCGGCGAGGCGGGCGGTCCAGGATTGGTTGGGGAATTCGAGGGAGAGATCGAAGGTGCGGGGGCGGGGGGAGTTGTTGTGGAGGGTGAAGGTAATTTCGCCGGTTTCGTTTGGATCGGTGTGGATGGTGCGTTGGTAGGGGGTGATGAGCCAGCGGTTTTCGAGGAACGGGAACCAGGATTCGGGGACGGGGGACCAGACGGTTTGGTCGGGGAAGAGGTCGTTTCGTTCCCAATGGGTGACGCCAGCGATTTCGAGAAAGAAGCGGGCGTTGGGGATTTGGAGACGCCACGGGCCGTTGCCGCGATCTTGGGCGGCGGGGACGGTGAACGTGGCGGAAGCTTCGGGCTGGGAAGGGCGGGGGGAGCGGAGGTATTCGCGGATTTCGGTGCGGCGTTCGGCGACGACGGGGATTTCGGAAACGAGTTTTCCGGAGGCGTCGAGGAGGCGGAGCGGGGCGGAATCGGGGAGAAGGGCTTCGGCTGCGATGGTGAATTCGCCGGGGCGCGGGAGGAAGGCGATTTCGGCGGGGCGGTCGGGATCGTTCATGACGATCGGTTCGCGGTGGCGCTCGTCGCGATGGCCGCGAGCGGTTTCGAGGACCCAGCCGGCGGCGTTGGTTTCGATGGACCATTCGATGTTTACGCCATGGTCGTCGGCGGGGAAAAAGATTTGGAGGAGGTAGATTCCGGGACGTTTGATGTCGGCGCGCAGGGTGGCGGTTTGGATGGAGGGTTTTTCGGCGGAATCCGAGTTGGAGGAGGCGGGGATGGTGATGTTTTCGATCATCTCGCGGTCGGGGCTGAGGAGCATTGCCTGAAGTTCGCGGCGAGCCCGAGGGGAGGTGGTGAGGTCGCGTTTGAGGATGCGGATTTCGAGCGGACCGGGTTCCACGAACAGGTGCGCGCCGCCGGAGCCGATGGTGGACCAGGGCATTTCGCGGGGAGTCTTTTGGGCGCCGGTGGCGGGAATGAATGCGAAAAGCGGGAAGGCGAGGAGGAGAGAAAGGAGGATTCGGGTCATGTCGGTGTTTTTTGGATCGGGTGCCGACGGTAGTTTTCGGGGCGGTCGGTGGCAAGGGTTTTGGGGTGGCTGGAAACCGGTGGTGTCGCTTCGTTCAACCACCGGGTGGAACCTGGATCCCGGCGGGATCGGTGAGGCGGCATGACGGTCGAAGGTATGTGTAGAACCGCAGCTTTGAAACGCGGACCGTTTGGATAGTCCTTTCGGGATTTGGCAGACGGAGCCGATTTCCCTCCAGAGGCCGGGTTGTGTCTGAACCCTTAGTTATATGCCTCCGGCTGCGGGATCAGTGCCAGCGGAAGTCACCGGATTGGGGTCGGGATTCGTCGGTGACAGACTCAATCGATCCTGCAAAGAGGCCGGTGTCGGCGGTTTCGTAGATTAGCTGGAGTTCGTAGTAATGAAGGTAACCTTTGCCGTCGTCCCGTCCGAGAATCAGTAGCAGGTGAGCTTCCGTGGGTCGATCCACGGCGTAGGTGTAGGTGTATTCGCCGCCGAGATCGGAACGGACAACTTCCACTGTGTTTTCCG
>CAZJCL010000059.1:7818-10602 GCA_964544025.1 uncultured Opitutales bacterium
TTTCCGCAGTGCGCTTCAGCAACAGGATGTTTGCCAGGGCGTGGGCGTCTTCCGTGAGGCGGAGGTGGTTACGTCGCAAATCGGCCCACTTCAATTCCGGCAGCTCGTTCAGCAGCGAGATGTCTTTAACGCGATTGTGGTGGAGGTCGATGTAGCGAAGGCGGTGCAAACCCGCGAGTGGTTGGATATTGGAGATTATGCAATCGCGGAGGCTAAGCCATTCAAGCTCGTGCAGCCCAGCGAGCGGGGAGATGTCGGAAATTTTTTTATTGTTGCGAAGATCGAGATGTCCCAACCGCACATTCGCGGCCAAGGGAGTGATGTCGGTGACGCGGTTGTCGCGGAGGCCGAGGAGCCGCAAGTCGGCAAGTTTCGCCATGGGGGAGATATCTTCGACACGATTGTTTCGCAGGTCCAGTTCGCGCAGCTGCACAGTTTCCGCCAAGGGCGAAATATCCGTGACGCGGTTGTCGCGGAGGCCGAGAACTTCCAGATTTTCAAGTCCGGCAAGCGGTGAGAGATCCTGGATTCGGTTATTGCGCAAGTCCAAGTCAGTCAGGCGAACGAGTGAGGCCAAGGGGGAGAGGTCGGTCACGCGGTTGTCGCGCAAATTGAGGCGCTGCAAGTTGGTGGCGGCTTCCAACCCGGCCAGGCTTTCGATCTTCCGGCCCATGAGGTCCAGCGCCGTCAGTTGTTCCAGATCGGCGGCTGTCAGCGGGTTGTTTTCAATCTGCAGCGCCGTGCGGATCGACGTTTCCAGAATGGTGTCTTCAAACTCAACCGGATCCGCGGCGAAAGCTGGCGCGGCTGATAATAGCAGGACCGCAGCGGTAATGGGAAGCATGTGATTAAAGCAGCGGGACCGAATTGTGGGGAGAAAGCTTTTCATAATTTATCAAGGCTGGCAGGAATGGGTGAAGGCTGTCAACCCACGGGAGACTTGATCCAACCCACTTGGCAAAGGTGCTGGAGAAATGAGTAAGATCCATCGTTGACGGGAAAGGCGGGGTGCGAATTCGGCAGGATTTTGGGGGGTTATTTTGGGTGGTTGAGGCGGTGGGCGTGGGCGAGGCCTTGGAGGGTGATGTCGGGGGCGATGAGGAGTTTTTGACGGAGGGAGTTTTGGAGGAAGTCGCTGGTGCCGCCGGTGGCGATCAGGGTGGGTTTAGGTTCGCCGCGTTTTTGGAGTTCGGCGGTGACGGCGTCGAGGAGGGATTGGATCATGCCGCCGAAACCGATGAGGCAGCCGATTTTCATGGCGTCGCGGGTGGTTTTTCCGATCGCGCCTTGGACGTCGAAGTTGTCGTCCAGGTTGGGGAGGAGGGCGGTTTGTTCGTAGAGGTATTGGGTCATGATGCGGAGGCCGGGAGCGATGATGCCGCCTTCGTAGCCGCCGGTGGAGGTGACGATGTCGAAGGTGACGGCGGTTCCCATGTCGATGACGATGCAGGGGAGGGGGAATTTCGCGGTGGCGGCGACGGCGTTGGCGAGGCGGTCTTGGCCGATTTCGGCGGGGCGCGGGTAGCTGATCGGCATGCCGAGCTTCACGTCGCAGGTGAGGTGGAAGAGGTGTTGCTGGAGGTTTAGCGTGGAGAAGAGGGAGCGGAGGCGGTCGCTGGCTTTGGGGACGACGGAGCAGAAGGCGAAGGCGGGGGCGTTGGTTTCGGTTTGGGCGAAGGCGCGGATCGCGGTGGCGAGGGGGCCGTCGGGTTGATCGAGTTCGGCGGTGGGAACTTCGCGTAGTGGGGAGGTGCCGTGGGGGAAAACGGTGCCGAAGTGGGTGTGGGTGTTTCCGATGTCGATGCAGAAAATTGCCATGGTGGGAAAGTGGGAAAGTGGGAAAGTTTGAAGGTGGGAAGGTGTGAAAGGGCTTTATGGGTTCTTTTCGAGGGTGACGTCTCCGGCGGCTATTAGGCGGCGGGTGTTGTTGGGTTGGTGGAGGATGAGGGAGCCGGTGGAGTCGATGCCGGCGGCGCGGCCGGTGATTTTTTCGGTGCCGTGGAGGGCGGTGACGGTTTTTCCGGCGAGGAAATCGTAGCGGGTCCAGAGGAGTTGGAGTTCCGTTTGGGTCTCTTCGGAGATGAATTTCGCGTAGGCGTCGAGGATCGCGGTGAGGAGTTTTGCGGTGAAGCGGTTGAGGCAGAGGGGATGGCCGGTGGAGGCGGCGAGGGTGGTGGCGAGGGAGCGGATTTCTTCGGGGAGGTCGGTTTGCTGGCCGTTGACGTTGATGCCGAGGCCGAAGGAGAGATCGCGGATGCGGTCTTGGTCGATGCGGGCTTCGGTGAGCATGCCGCCGAATTTTTTGCCGGAGAGCATGAGGTCGTTGGGCCATTTTATTCGGACGGGGGCGGGGATTTCGCGGTTGAGGAAATCGCAGATGGAGGCACCCATCCAGAGGGTGAAGGCTTGCATGCGGGCGGGGGGGAGGCCGGGTCGGAAGACGAAGGTGAGGTAGAGGTTGCCGTTGTCGCCGCTGAACCAGCGTCGGCCGAGGCGACCGCGTCCGCGGGTTTGGGAACGGGCGAGGACGACGAAGGGGCCGCGGGTGCCGGCGGCGAGTTGGCGTTCCGCTTCGCTGTTGGTGCTGTCGATTTCGTCGAAGAAAAAGAGGGGGGCGTTTTGCCAGCGTTCGGGGAGGAGGGCTTGGAGGGAGAGCGGGTCGAGTTGGGGAGGGAATTGGAGGATGCGGTAGCCGAGGCGGGGGCGGGCGTCGAGCTCGAAGCCGAGGGCGCGGAGTTTTTCGATGTGGGACCAGATGGCGACGCGGCTGATTTGGAGGCGGCT
>CAZJCL010000059.1:10702-12084 GCA_964544025.1 uncultured Opitutales bacterium
GGAGGTTGGCTAGGAGGAGGGTTAGGGCGCAGAGGCAGGCGGTTTCGGTGCGGAGGACGTTGGGGCCGAGTTGGAGGAGGGGGATATCGTGGGCGCGGAAGAGGTTGCGTTCGGAGGAGGACCAGCCGCGTTCGGAGCCGATGGCGAGGAGGCAGGGGAGTTGGGCAGGGCGAAAATCGCGGAGAGGGGCGGTGGATTCGTAGTTGTCGAGGGCGGCGGCGGAGGGGTGCGCGGGATGAAGTTTTTCGAGGGCGCGGGCGAGGGAGGAGTGGTGGGTGACGGTGGGGATGCGGGTGGTGAAGGCTTGTTCGGCTCCGGCGATGAGGTGGCGGCGGTATTCGCCGGTGGACCAGAGTTTGCTTTCGGCGTAGGAGGGTTCGTTTTTTTCGGTGGCGGTGAAGTGGAGTTCGGCGATGCCGAGGGTGGTGGTTTCCTGGAGGATCTTCCGCATGGTTTGGGGGCGGCTGAGTCCGACGAGGAGGGAAACGGGGTGGAGCGGTGGCGGGTTTTCCGTGGGGCGGAACTCGAGGTGGAGGTGGGTGGCGGTGATTTCGCGGACGAGGGATTTTCCGCGTGGGCCGTTGAGGATGCCGGAATCGAAATCGTCGCCGGTTTGGCGGCGGAGGGTTTGGAGGAGGTGGATGGCGCGCGGGTCGGAGAGGGGGAGGGGGTGCGCGATTTCCGGTTCGGTGAAAAGGATCAGGTTCATGAAACGCGTCCGGAGGTCGGACGTTTTACCAGACCTGGAGGACTTCGTAGCTGATGCGGCGTGCCATGTCGCCGGCGAGAACTGGCATGGCCTGGTATTCTTCCTGTTGGGCGCGGTTTTGGGGGAAGGATTGGGCGGAGGCTTGGATGGGGCGGTCTTTGAAGTAGATTTCGCCGGTGCGGTTGTCGGTGAGGGTGCAGTAGGCGGTGAGTTCGAGGCGGAGTTTTTCGGCGATGGCGGTGTCGTCGGAGCGGGTGGCGGCGATATCGCGTTCGAAATCGCGCAGCACGATTTCCAGGATGGCGTGGGCTTCGGTTTCGGAGGTGACGAGGAGAAGGCCGTCGCGGACGAATTCTTCGCGGAGTTGTTGGGAAACGATGGCTTGGACTTGGGGGGCGAAGCTTTCGTTGGAGGCGGGGCGGATGTAGATCGAGCGGAAGGGCGGTTCGGCGTGGCGGCCGAGGTGGTAGCGTCCGCATCCGGTGAAGGCGAGGACGAGGAGGAGAAGGAGGGCGAGTTGGAATTGAGGGAGGCGGATCATCCTAGAAATACCGGTTGGTTCGACCATGGATGGCGTGGCGCGGCGGCAACCCGATGCTCTGACTTTGTTTTCACCACGGAATACCTGGCGCGGCGTAGCCGCAACCAAAGCTTGGAGGAGAATTCACCACGG
>CAZJCL010000060.1:0-11823 GCA_964544025.1 uncultured Opitutales bacterium
AATCTTGTTCAGAAAACGAGATTTCGACGGATTGTTTTTCAGATGGGCAGAGATGATCTGTATATAAATCCGCCATAATCTTGCTTGAGGTAAGAAATTGAGCGTTACGCAAGGTGCTTTGGTTGCTTAGCGGAAGTAGTGGAAGTCGCGTTCGCGGCTCTGCAGATGTGCGGAGATTTCCTCGCGGAATTTGCGTTGAAGGGGGATGCTGGTGTCGAAGTAGTCGCTGGTGCGGAAATAGTCATAGAAGTTGCCTTCGAGGGTGGAGAGGTCGCTGCGGCAGAAGTTGATGAGGTCGGTGATGAGACTCCGGTTTTGGCGGGTAGTTTCGGCTTCACTGAGGCGGGCTTCGTGGAAGCGGCGTTCATAGCGTTCTACGATGTTCCGTAGTTGGGGATTGGCCATAAAGGTGTCGCTATCGGCGCGGAGGAGGGCGAGAAGGGCGTTGGATCTTTCGCTGAAATCGCGGACGATTCCGCTTTGGCGTTGCCATTCGTTCCAGTCGATTCGTTCCCATTGGGAGACGGAGTCGAAGCGGTAGCCGAACCAGCGGGTGGAGCTTTCGCGGGAGGGTTTGTTGGCGTCGCCGCTCCGGCCGGATTTTTCGCCGACAATGGAAACGGTTTGAAGGTAGGTGGCGACGCCGATGACTTCGCCGGTGCGGGTGTTGACGATGGGGCTGCCGCTGTTGCCGGGCTGGAACTTCGCGTTGACCTCGATGCGGTCGGGGCCAATGCCGAGTAGGCGTCCAGTTTCCTGAGTGAGGACGCCCCCGCCGAGACGGTTGCCGACGACGACTACGGAATCGCCGATTTGGGAATCTGCTGCGTCTTTTGCGAGCTGGAGGCCGCCGGAGGTTTCGGAAACGCGGATGAGGGCGATGTCGTGACCGCGGGCCGCGTGGATGGCGAGGACGTTCAGCGTTTCGCCCCGGGAATTGCGGATGCGGAGAGTCTTGGCACCAGCGAGAACGTGGAGGTTGGTGATAACAAACGGAGTTTCGTTGATGCGCGTGACGAAGCCGGTGCCTTGTCCGCTTTCACCTTCAATCAGGACGATGGCGGACATCTCGCTGGCGGAAAGTTGCTGAAGCGATGAGGAGGGAAGTGGATTGGAGGTCGCGAGTGGCGGCGTGGATGCGCGGGGGCCGGTTTGGGGAAGGGATCGTTGTTCCCAGTTCCGTTGGCGGGCGGTGTCGAGTTTCGCAGCTATCGCTGTGGCGTCGATCGCGGGGAAATTCCATTCGGCGAGGTGGAATTTCAGGTTGGATTCGGCATCGGAAAAATCGGATTCGGTGAGGGTGGCGTTTTGGGCGGGGCGGAAAATTGTGGTGGCGACGATGAGGGACTCGTCTGGCTGGCGGAGGATTTTTTCCAGGGCGAGGATGAGGCGGGTTTCGCGGTCGATCCAAACGGTGACGATGCCGGGAGCGCGGTAGTTGGGGCCGTGGATTTGGTAAACGGGGGTTCCGTTGAGGGCGGTTTCCGCGATTTCGAGATCGGGAGGATTGAATAGTGGATGAGCCCGTTGAAACGGATCGGCGAGACGGCGGGGGATCGGATTGGCCAGAAGATCGTAGGCGCTGAGGGCGTGGTCGAGTTTGTCGAAGAATTCGCCTTCGCTTTGCGTGCCGTTGCGAATGCGGTGGCTTGGGCCGGCTTTGAGGAAGCTGCGAACGAGGCGACTTCCGGAGCCGGGGGCGACGAGAAGGCGGATTTTGTCTTCGTTTCGGCTGTAGTTGGTTTCGAAGGCGAAATGTTCTTCGTTCAGGATTTCAAAGGAGGAGCCATTGTCGGAGAGGCGGAGATGGAGGATGCGCGAGGCGCCGCGGTCGGCGTAGGTTCGGGCGGCACGGTATTCGGATTCGGTGCGCCCGACGACGATCATGGGGTGCGGAAGCGAATTGGCGCTGGCGATGGCGGCCGCGCAAACGAGGAGGAGCGGGAGAAGGGGATGGAGGAATTTCACGGCCGGTTCGAGGCGTTTATTTGTTGTAGGCTTTCTTGGGGTCGAAGGATTTTTCGGTGATGGTTTGTTTGAGTTCGAAGGTTTCGGGGTTGGCGACTTTGCGGTAGAAGCAGGAGCGGTAGCCGTTGTGGCAGCAGCCTTCGCCGGTGACTTCGACTTTGATCATGATGACGTCTTGGTCGCAGTCGGTGTAGACTTCTTTCACTTTTTGGACGAGGCCGGATTCCTCGCCTTTGATCCAGAGTTTGTTGCGGGAACGGCTCCAGTAGCTGGCCTTGCCGGTTTGGATGGTAAGGCGGAGGGATTCTTCGTTCATGTAGGCGAACATGAGGATTTCGCCGGTGTTGGCGTCGGTGGTGATGCAGGGGATGAGGCCGTCGGAGTCGAATTTCGGGCGGAGGAAGTTGCCGAGTTCGATTTCGTCTTTGGTGGTTCGCGGCGGGAAAATGGTGTTGCTCATGGAGGAGAAGGTGCGGAGGCGGCGGGGGAAGGGCAAAATTATTTTTTAGCGGGGAAACGGGGGGCGTGGAGTTTCGGGGGCAGTTTGCGGGGCGGTGACGGATCGGCGGTTTCAATGGTAGTGATAGCGGAACTGGAGGAAGATGATGGCGGTTTCGGTGGGTCTGTAGACGAGGCGATGTTCTTCAGTTATGCGCCTCGACCAACATCCGGAAAGATGATACTTTAGCGGCTCGGGTTTTCCGATGCCTTCGAAGGGTGATCGGTGGATGTCTTTTATCAGTTCGTGGATTCGTTTCAGAACCCGCTTATCGTGTTTGAGCCAGTACTGGTAATCCTCCCAGCCTTCAGGAGTGAAGGCGATGTTCATGGGTCGAGCGGGATGTCTTCGAAGCGGATGTTACCCTTCTCGATGGCTTCGAGCGATGCGATCAGCCGTTTCGCGTTTGCCGGGCTTCGGAGCAGGTAGGCGGTTTCTTGCAGAGCTTCGTAGTCTTCCAGAGAAATCATCACCACCGCCTGGTCGCGCTTGCGCGTGATGATCACGGGGTTTCGGTCTTCGCAGACCTGGTCCATGGTTGCCGCCAGATTTTCCCGTGCAGCCGTGTAGGTGATCGCTTTCATGTGGACAGGAAGATGTCCAGATGTGACGGGTTGTCAATGAGGGGTTGTGGTGCTGGGGTTGGGGCGGGCGCGGCGGCTGGTGATCCGGCGGACGAGGGTTTTTTCGGTTTCGACGATGAGGAAGAGGGCGAGGCCGTAGAGGGTGGTGGCGAGCCAGCCGGTGAGGGAGATGCTGGCGGAGCCGAACCAGGTTTGCATGAGCGGGAGGTAGGTGAACACGAGTTGGGCGAGGAGGATTGTGGCGGCGGCGTAGAGGACGAAGGGGTTGCCGAAGAGGCCGCGGAGGGAGAGGACGGAGCGGTGGAGGTAGCGGCTGTTGAAGAGGTAGAAGACTTGTCCGGCGATGAGGGCGTTGACGGCCATGGTGCGGGCTTCGGCGAGGGTGGCGCCGGTGTGGCCGGCCCAGTAGAACATGCCGAGCGATCCGGCGGCCAGGAGGAGGGAAACGAAGGCGATGCGCCAGAGGAAAAACGGGGGGAGGAGCGGTTCTTTGGGGTCGCGGGGCGGGCGGCTCATGACGTCTTGTTCGGCGGGTTCGAAGCCGAGGGCGAGGGCGAGGGTGACGGCGCAGATCATGTTTACCCAGAGAATTTGGACGGGGGTGATCGGGAGGGTGAGGCCGAAGAGGAGGGCGAGAACGATGACGAGGGCCTGGCCGCCGTTGGTGGGGAGGATGAAGAGGATGGCTTTTTTGAGGTTGTTATAGACGGTGCGGCCTTCTTCGACGGCGTGGACGATGGAGGCGAAATTGTCGTCGGTGAGAACCATCTCGGCGGCTTCTTTGGCGGCTTCGGTTCCTTTGATGCCCATGGCGATGCCGATGTCGGCGGATTGGAGGGCGGGGGCGTCGTTGACTCCGTCGCCGGTCATGGCGACGACGTGGCCTTCGGCGCGGAGGGCTTTGACGAGGCGGAGTTTGTGTTCGGGGCTGGTGCGGGCAAAGACGTCGACTTCGGGGGCGGTCCGGCGGAGGTCGTCGTCGCTCATGGTTTCGAGATCCGCGCCGGTGAGGACGCGTTCGCCGCCGATGCCGACCTGGCGGCCGATGGATTTGGCGGTGAGGGCGTGGTCGCCGGTGATCATTTTGACGCGGATTCCGGCGCGGTGGCAGTCGGCGATGGCGGCGACGGCTTCGTCGCGCGGCGGGTCGATGAGGCCGAGGAGGCCGAGGAAAACGAGTCCGGTTTGGGCGTCTTCGTGGGAGATTTCGGTTTGGGAGGAGGGGAGTTTTTTCCGGGCGACGGCGAGGAGACGTTGTCCGTTGGCGGCGAGGCGTTCGATGGATTTTTGCCAGAAATCGGGATCGAGCGGTTCTTCGCCGTCGGGGGTGCGCTGGGATTGGCAGAAGGAGAGGAGGCGTTCGGGAGCGCCTTTGACGAGGAGGAGGTTTTCGGCGGGGCCGCGGTGGAGGGTGGCCATGTATTTGTGTTCGGATTCGAACGGGATGCTGTCGAGGCGGGGGAATTCGGCGGCTTCGTTTTCCTCGCGGCGGCCGGCTTTTCGTCCGAGGGAGAGGAGGGCGCCTTCGGTGGGGTCGCCTTCGATGGTCCAGCGGTTTTCGGAGTGGCGGAGGCGGGAGTCGTTGCAGAGGAAAGCGGCGCGGACGAGGTCGAGGAGGTGGGGTGTTTCGGTGGGATTGACGGGTTCGGTTTCGCGGAGGAAATTGCCTTCGGGTTCGTAGCCGGCACCGGTGACGGTGTAGAGATGGCGGCCGGAGACGATGGAGGAGACGGTCATTTCGTTGCGGGTGAGGGTGCCGGTTTTGTCGGTGCAGATGACGGTGACGGCTCCGACGGTTTCGACGGCGGGGAGGCGGCGGATGATGGCGCGGCGGGCGGCCATGCGTTGGACGCCGAGGGCGAGGGTGATGGTGAGGATGGCGGGAAGGCCTTCGGGAATGGCGGCGACGGCGAGTCCGACGACGGCGAGGAAAAGCTCGTCCCAGGTGTAATCGCGGGCGATGAGGCCGAAGGCGAAGGTGAGGGCGGCGAGGGCGAGGATGGCGACGGTGAGCCATTTGCCGAAGAGATCGGTTTGTTTGAGGAGGGGCGTTTTGAGGGTGGGGGCGGCGGCGAGCATGGCGTTGATTTTGCCGATTTCGGTGCGGGCACCGGTGGCGACGACGATTCCGGTGGCTTGTCCGTAGGAGACGAGGGTGCCGGAAAAGGCCATGGAGACGCGGTCGCCGAGGACGGTTTCGGCGGCGGTGGGGTCGGTGTTTTTTTCGACGCTGGTGGATTCGCCGGTGAGGGGGGCTTCTTCGACGCGGAGGGATTTGACGCGGATGAGGCGGAGGTCGGCGGGGATTTTATCGCCGGATTGGAGGAGAACGATGTCGCCGGGGACGAGTTGTTCGGCGGGGATTTGGCGGCGTTCGCCGGAGCGGAGGACGGTGGCGTTGAGGGAGAGCATTTCGCGGATGGCGGCGAGAGCTTTTTCCGCTTTGCCTTCCTGGAGGAAGCCGATGATGGCGTTGATGACGACGACGGCGAGGATGACGCCGGTGTCGACCCAGTTTTGGAGGAAGGCGGTGACGACGGCGGCTCCGATGAGGACGTAGATGAGGATGTTGTTGAACTGGGCGAGAAAGCGGGCGAGGGGGGTGCGTTGGCGGGGTTTGGGGAGTTGGTTGGGGCCGTGTTTCGCGAGGCGGGCGGTGGCTTCGTCGGGGGAGAGGCCGGTGTCGGGATCGACGTGGAGGGCGCGGAGGGTTTCGGCGGCGTCGAGGGCGTGCCAGGGGCGGGGGGTGGATTCGGTGGTGTGGTTGGGAGCGGTGTTGTCGGTCATCGGATTGGGGAATGAGGGTAGGGGGTTGGGCGGAGGGTGTAAATTGGGATTTTGGATTTTGGATTGGAGATTGGGGATTGGAGATCGGATCGGACATTGGAGAGGGGAGGGAACCACGGAAGAACCGGGATGCTTAGCGCGGCGCAGCGGTAACCAAACTTGCTGGGTGGGATTCACCACGGAGCACGGAGCTTTGGCTCGGTATTTTTTACCACGGAAGACACGGAATACACGGAAGCTGGGCGCCCGGGAAATCGGCACGGGTGGCTGAGGCTCTGGTTTGGAGGACCACAGATGATACAGATGGGCACAGATGAGGCGGGATTTGCGGGGTGAAGGATTTTGTTCAAAACAAGGTTTTGACGGATTGTGGTAAAGAAGGTGGGGGATTTTTGGAGGGGTGGTTGTGATGCTAAGGGTTGACCGGGGGTGGGGGGGGCTGCATTTTCGGTGTTTTCCACTGAGGCTGAAATATGGATCCGATTGTCATTGATATTCCCGTTCCTTCCATGGGAGCCACTGTGAGCGAACTCACGTTGATCGACCTTTTTGTCGAGCCGGGGGCGGCTGTGACGAAGGGGCAGAAGGTGGCGGAATTCGAGAGCGATAAATCGGTTTTCGAATATGAGGCGCCGTGCGATGGGACGGTGCGGGAGATTTTTTGCCGGGCGGGGGATATTTTGCCGTCGGGGGATCCGTTTTTGCGGGTGGAGACGAGCGACGAGAGTTTGAAGCATTTGCAGGCGAAGGGGGAGCCGGCTCCGGCGGTGAAACGGGCGGCGGTGTCGGGCGGGGAGGCTGTGGTGCGGGAGGTTTCGCGGGCGGCGGAGGAACCGCGGGTGGAAAGGCCGGCGGCCGCGGCGGAGAAGAAGGCTGGTTTGCAGTGGACGCCGAGGGCACAGAAGCTGGCGCGGGAAAAGGGGCTGGATCCGGCGGCGGTTTCGGATATCGAGGCGACGGGGCCGGGGGGCCGGGTTTCGGGGGACGATGTGATTCGGTATCTGGAGGCGAAAAGCGCGGCGCGGGGGGCGGCGGTTTCGGCGATTTCGCAGGAGGTTTCGGGGCGGGGGGACGAGACGGTTTGCGTGGCGGGAATCGGTTACGCGGTGCCGAAGAACGTGCGTTCCAATAAGGAGATTTTGAAGGCGTTTCCGCAGATGACGGAGGCGGAGATCGTCCGGATCACGGGGATCGAGCAGCGGTATTACGCGGATGAGACGGAGTCGGTGACGAGTTTGTCGCAGAAGGCGGTTTTGCACGCGCTGGAGCAGGCGGGGCTTTCGGCGGGGGAGATCGACGGGGTGATTATGGCGACGATTATTCCGGACCAGCCGGTGCCGAGCGCGGCGAGCGCGTTGGCGAAGGCGCTGGGGCTGGATGGGGCGTTGGCGTTCGATATTAATGCGGCTTGTTCGGGTTGGCTTTACGCGTTGGAGATCGGGCGGGCGTTTATCCGGGCGGGGACGGCGCGGCGGTTGATCGTGGTGACGGCGGAGTTGTTGTCGCGGATCACGAATCCGAAGGATCACGCGACGGCGTTTTTGTTCGGGGATGGCGCGGGGGCGGCGATCTTGACGGACAGCGAGGGCGGGCACCGGTTGCACCGGATGGAGTTGAGCGGGAACGCGAAATATTTCACGGCGATTCAGCGGGCGGGGGGCGGCGCGCGGATGCCGATTCCGAGCGTGGGTTGCAATCTGGAGCAGTTTTACCTGTCGATGGACGGGCCGGTGGTTTTCAAGCAGGCGGTGATCGCGTTTTCGGATATCATCGAGTCGACGTTGAAGCGGTCGAAGATGACGCCGGACGATGTGTCGTGGATCGTGCCGCACCAGGCGAACGAGCGGATTTTGCGGGCGGTGAGCAAGCGGATCGGGATTCCGTTTGAGAAGTTCGTGGTGACGATCGGGAAATATGGGAACACGTCGGCGGCGTCGGTTTCGATGGCGCTGGGCTGGGCGGCGGAAGAGGAGATTTTCGAGAGCGGGGACCGGATTATTTTCTGTTCGGTAGGGGCGGGGTTTACGTACGCGGGCGGGGTTTTGGTGTGGTAGGGGGGAGTGGTTATTGGTTATTGGTTATTAGTTATTGGGAAGAGGGGAGCGGGGAGCGGGTTAGAATTTTTGGCGGATTAGGCCGCAGCGGAGCATTTCGGCGCCGTAGTAGGGGTTGTTGATGGTGTTGTTGGTCTGGATCCAGGAGGCGCCGCGGTTGTTGAAGGCCATGGGGCAATGAGCCTCGAAATAGCCTTCGTTGGGGATGCCGTCGTTTCGGAGGGAGGCGATGAGGGTGTTGCTGATGGTTTCGAAGTGGCGGCGGGCGTCTTGGATGGCGGCGGTTTGGGCGATTTCGCGGGCGGCTTGGGCGGCGGCGGGATCGATGGAGTCGAGATCGGTGGCGAGTTTTTCGGCGTGGGCGGTGACGCCTTCGAGGGAATCGGCGGCGAGGGTTTCCTGGATGGCGATGTAGGTGGCCAACGTTTCAGAGGGAATCGCCGGGCTGGCGGCGGTGGGTTCGTTTTGGGTGCAGGCGGTGAAGGAGAGGGTGGCGGCGGCGAGGGCGAATCGGGTGAAGGTGAGGATGTTTTTCATAGGATTTTGTTTGGGATGTGATACACCGGCGGCGGGGAAATTACCGGCTTTTTTTGTGGTGGGAGGGTGTGATTGCGGGTTGGGCCGCCGGAAGGCGGGACTGCGGACTTCGGGGGAACTTGGGGCGGGTGTGGGAGAGAGGGGGCGGAAAGGTTTGAAAGGAGGGCGGTTTTCCGGGATAATGAACGCAGGTTATGCGATACACTTGGTTTCCGTGGAGGTTTATTGTTAAGAAATTGGCGCGCAAGCACGGTTTTCTGGATCCGCTTTCGATTTTGGCGCAGATGCAGCGGTTTGCGCAGCCTTCGGAGGTGGGGGAGCCGGTGGAGTTGTTGCGGGCGGGGTGGATTTTTCATGCGCGGGGGTTGATGAATGTGCGGGCGATCCAGCATAACCTGGATTGGATTTGGCCGTATTGGGTGACGCGGCAATTCGATCCGTCGGATGAGTCGTTTATTCCGCGGGCGTTTTCGTTTAGTCATGTGAATTTGACGCACCGGAATTGGACGGCGGTGGGGTTGCCGGATTGTCCGGTTTTGCCGGTGGTGGATCCGCGGGGTTTGGTGACGGCGTTTTACGATAGCTGGTCGCTGGATTTCTGGATCGCGGATGAGAACGGTTTGGCGCTGGTGCCGTCGAAGCAGAAGGAGGCGCGGCAGGAGTTGGTTTTGGAGCCGGGGGTGAAGGTCGCGACGCGGGTGAGCGAGGGGGATTTTTCGTTGGAGACGGAGGTGGATCTGGTTTGGGAAGAGAACGAGCCGGTTTGCCGGGTGCGGGTGCGGGGGGTGGCGCCGGAGGGGAAATGGCTGGCGGTGGCGGTGCGGCCGTACAATCCGGAGGGGGTGAATTTTATTCACGAAATCGAGGTTTCGGAGGACCGGGAGCGGATTCGGGTGAACGGGAAAGGAAAGATTCATTTGGGGGAAGCGGGGGAGAGGATTGTGCTTTCGTGTTACGAGGAGGGGGATATTTCGAATCATCTTTTCGAGGCGGAGGAAACGCGGGAAATCAGTTGCGCGGTGGGGATGGCGACGGCGGCGGCGATGTATCGGGTTTCCGGAGGATCGCGGGAGCTGGAGGTGCGGATTCCGTTGGGGAAGGACGCGGAAATGAAGAAGGGGGCGACGGTGCCGTTGGAGGAGCCGCCGGCGTGGGAGGCGGTTTTGGGGGAGACTTGCGGGATTTCCATTCCGGACGATCGGATGCAATTTCTTTATGACGCGGCGGTGCGGACGCTGATTATGCATTCGCCGCTGGATGTGTTTCCGGGTCCGTACACGTATAAGCGGTTTTGGTTTCGGGACGCGGCGTTTATGATTTACGCGTTGGCGGCGGCCGGGCTGGAGCGGCAGGCGGAGCGGGCGCTGGATCAGTTTGCGGCACGGCAGTTGGCGACGGGGTATTTCCGGTCGCAGGAGGGGGAGTGGGATTCGAACGGGGAGGCGTTGTGGGTGTTGCGGCGGTTTGGGGAATTGACGGGGCGGGCGGCGAAACCGGAGTGGTTGAAAACGGTGCGTCCGGGAGCGCGGTGGATTATCCGGAAGCGGTTGCCGATGGATGCGGGGGAGAAGCATGGGGGGCTTTTGCCGGCGGGTTTCAGCGCGGAGCATTTGGGGCCGAACGATTATTATTATTGGGACGATTTTTGGGGAGTGGCGGGTTTGCGGGCGGCGGCGGAAATGTTGGAGGAGGCGGGGGCGGACGAGGAGGCGCGGAAGTTGCGGGAGGAGGCGGACGACTTCATGGCGGCCATTGAGAAGAGCGTGGCGTCGACGCGTTCGTTCGCGCGGCGCGGGGCGATTCCGGCGGCTCCGTACCGGCGGATGGACGCGGGGGCGATCGGGTCGATCGTGGTGGATTATCCATTGCAGCTTTGGGAGGCGGGGGATTCGCGGGTGGTGGCGACGGCGAATTTTTTGCACGACGAATGCTTTTTCAAAGGAGCGTTTTTTCAGGATATGATTCACTCGGGGATGAACGCGTATTTGACGCTGCATTTGGCGCAGGTGTATTTGCGCGCTGGAGACGCGGTGCGGGCGGTGGAATTGGTGGAGGCGGTGGCGGATTTGGCGTCGCCGACGGGGCAGTGGCCGGAGGCGATTCATCCGCGGACGGAGGGTGGTTGCATGGGGGACGGTCAGCACGCGTGGGCGGCGGCGGAGTGGGTTTTGGCGGTGCGGAACTTGTTTGTGAGGGAGGAGGCGGACGAGTTGATTTTGTTTTCCGGAGTCGTGGCGAAATGGGTGATGGAGGAGCGGGAAACGCGGATGGGGCCGGCGCCGACGAAATGGGGGCCGGTGACGGTGAGCGTGCGGCGGGAAGGGGAGAATGTGCGGGCGCGTTGGGAGGGGAAATGGCGGCGGAAGGATTTCCGGTTGCGGATTTCGTTGCCGGGATTCGCGGCGGTTTATGCGAAGCCGGAGGAGCGGGAAGTGCTGTTGAGGCGGGAGAGCCCGGCGGCGTGAAGCGGAAACGGAGGCGGGCGTGATCGAGAAGGTGGAAGGACTTTTTCGCCGGTTGCGGCGCAAGGTGAGCCGGAGCGATTGGTCGGCGCGGCTGTTTCGTTTGGCGTCGGAAACGGGGAAGGCGACGGAGCCGGGTTTGTTGATGGTGCAGATCGACGGGCTTTCGCGGGGGCAATTGGAGAAGGCGCTGGTGAAGGGGAAAATGCCGTTTCTGCGGACGTTGATGAAGCGGGACAAGTATAACTTGTTGACGCATTATTCGGGAGTTCCGTCGAGCACTCCGGCGGTGCAGGGGGAGCTTTTTTACGGGGTGAAGACGGCGGTGCCGGCGTTCAGTTTTTACGACCGGGAGCGGAAGGAAGTGAACCGGATGTTTGGGCAGGAGGCGGCGATCCGGGTGGAGAAGGAGTTGGCGGAGCAGGGGGAAGGGCTTTTGAAGGGCGGGAGTTCGTATTCGAATATTTATACGGGAGGGGCGGCGGAGAGTCATTTTTGCGCGCCGGATTTGGGGTGGGGGCGGGCGAAGAGTCCGCCGTCGAGGTGGCGGGCGGCGGTGGTTTTTGTGCTGAATTTTTATAGCGTGGTTCGGATGCTGGCGTTGCTGGCGGTGGAGTTTGTGTTGGCGTTGGTCGATTTTTTTCGGGGACTGGCGCAGGGGCAGGATTTGTGGAAGGAATTAAAATTCGTGCCGGTGCGGGTGGCGACGTGTATCGGGTTGCGGGAGTTTATCGTGGCGGGAGCGTCCATGGATGTGGCGCGGGGATTGCCGATCGTTCACCTGAATCTTATCGGCTACGACGAGCAATCGCATCGGCGGGGGCCGTCGTCGGCGTTTGCTCATTGGACGCTCTTGGGAATCGATAACGCGATCAAGCGGTTGTTCAGCGCGGCGATGCGGTCGACGAACCGGGATTACAGCGTTTGGGTAT
>CAZJCL010000061.1:0-11757 GCA_964544025.1 uncultured Opitutales bacterium
ACGGATGAATGTTCGAGTTCGACCCCGCCAAAAGCGCCGCCAACCACGAGAAGCATGGAATCGACTTCTCGGAGGCGCGGAAGTTATGGGACGACGCTGCCGGAATCGAAGCCGCGGCTCCTTACAATGCGGAACCGAGATACATCCGGATAGCGCAAACGCGCGGTAAGTGCTGGTTTGCGGTCTTCACAATGCGAGGCGAAAATATCCGCATCATCAGCGTGCGGCGGGCGCGGCGAAAGGAACAGGATGCTTATGAACAGGCAAAATCGAAACCGTAACACCATCACCAGTTTGGACGGGTCCCGTGAGATCACCGTCGAAGAATTCGACCGTCTGTGCGACGAAGGCTCCGACGAGATCGACGAGTTCATCGACTGGTCGAAAGCGCGGCGGGTTCCTCCCGGCGGCGCGCGTCCGGGCGCGGGGCGAAAAGCGGGAAATCGCAAACCCTATCAAATCCGCCTGCGTCCCGAAACCCACCGCAAGCTCAAAGCCGAAGCCGCCCGCCGCGGCGTGAGTCTTTCGCAGCTCGCCGATGAAAAGCTCAGCCAACTTTAGCGGGCCGCACCCGACGATTTCATCCTAAACGCCAGCACCGTAAGCTATAAAAATTATCGCGCGCCGCTAAAAAAACACCCTCGTCCCGGCCCGGCGGTATCCGCTTCCGGTCCGCTTTTGCCCCGCTTCCGCCGCCCGCAACCAAACCGGTTGACACCCGCTCGCGATCCTCTACGGTCTACCGTTTCCGTACATATTTGTTACCGGAAGACGAAATTACACATACCAGGTTATGGCTAAAGCATCCGCGAAAAAGAACGTAAAGAGCGTCGCTAAGAAGAAAAGCGCAAAGCTCGTTTACGCTTTCGGTAAAAAGACCGATGGCGATGGAACGATGAAAGCATTGTTGGGCGGCAAGGGAGCGAATCTCGCTGAAATGTCGCGCATCGGTCTGCCGGTTCCTCCAGGCTTCACGATTACGACCGAAGTCTGCACATCGTTCTACGAAAATAACCGGTCCTTCCCGAAGGGCCTCGAAAGCGAGATCAACAGCGCGGTCGCCGAGGTCGAAAAACAGACCGGCAAGAAATTCGGCGACGCGAAAAATCCGCTTCTGTTCTCGGTCCGCTCTGGAGCGCGCGATTCCATGCCGGGTATGATGGATACCATCCTCAACCTCGGACTCAACGACGCGACCGTCGCCGGCCTTGCCGAAAAATCCGGCAACCCGCGCTTCGCCTACGATTGCTACCGCCGCTTCATCCAGATGTATGGCGACGTCGTGATGGGTGTTCAGCCAAAAGACGAACACGATCACGAGCCGTTCGACGAAGTGATGGACGATCTCAAGAAAGAGGTCGGCGCTGCGGAAGACAACGATCTCAGCACCGATAATCTGCAAGAGCTCGTCAAACGCTACAAAGCGCTCATCAAACGGAAAACCGGTTCCTCCTTCCCGGAAGATGTCTACCAGCAGTTGAACGGAGCCGTCGGAGCCGTCTTCTCCTCCTGGCAAAACGACCGCGCCATCCTCTACCGCCGCAAATACAAGATCCCGCACGAATGGGGCACCGCGGTAAACGTGCAGGCGATGGTCTTCGGTAACATGGGCGACACTTCCGCCACCGGCGTCGCCTTTACCCGCGACCCCGCTTCCGGCGAAAACGTCCTCTACGGCGAATACCTCATCAACGCCCAAGGCGAAGACGTGGTTGCCGGCGTGCGCACTCCGCACCCGATCGCCCAGCTGAACGAAGAAATGCCGCTCGCCTTCGAAGAGCTCATGGGCATTCGCAAGAAGCTCGAAAAGCATTTCAAGGACATGCAGGACTTCGAGTTCACCGTCGAAGACAACCACTTCTACATGCTCCAAACCCGCAACGGAAAACGGACCGGCCTCGCCGCCATCCGCATCGCCGTTGAAATGGTGAACGATCGCGTCATCAACTGGAAAACCGCCCTCGAGCGCATCCCGGCCGAATCGGTTTCTTCCCTCCTCGTTCCGATCTTCGACCTCGAGTTGCGGAAGAAGGTAACCGTCATCGCCACCGGTCTCCCGGCTGGCCCCGGCGCCGCTTCCGGCAAGGTCGTTTTCAGCGCCGACGAAGCCGAGCGTCTTACCGACAAGGGCGAACGCGTCGTCCTTTGCCGCGTCGAAACTTCCCCGGAAGACCTCCGCGGAATGCTCGCCTCCGAAGGTATTCTCACCTCCCGCGGCGGAGTCAGCTCCCACGCCGCCCTCGTTGCCCGCCAGATGGGCAAGGTCTGCGTTTGCGGCGCCGCCGATATCGTGATGGATTATCAGCGGAAAACCCTCACCGCCGGCTCCGTCGTCCTCAAGGAAGGCGACGACATCTCCATCGACGGCACCACCGGTGAAGTATTCGCGGGTTACGTCCCGACCGCTCCGTCCGAAGTCAACCAAGTGATCGCGGGCAAGCTGAAAGCGGAAAAGAGCTACACCTACCAGATCTTCGACCAGGTGATGACCTGGGCCGACAAGGTCCGCAAACTGAAGATCCGCGCCAACGCCGACACTCCTCTCCAAGCCGCTCAGTCCCTCGGACTCGGTGCCGAAGGTATCGGCCTCTGCCGCACGGAACACATGTTCTTCGAAGGCGACCGGATCACCGCGATGCGCGAAATGATCATCGCCGGAAACGACCGCGACCGCGCCACCGCCCTCAAGAAACTCCTTCCGCACCAGCGCAAGGATTTCGCCGGTCTCTTCAAGGCGATGAAAGGAAACCCGGTCACCATCCGTCTCCTCGACCCGCCTCTCCACGAGTTCCTCCCGCAAGACGACACCTCCATCAGGGGTCTCGCCGAAAAACTCGGCGTCACCCAGGAAGTGATCATCGACCGGGTAAAAGCTCTCCACGAGCAAAACCCGATGCTCGGCCATCGCGGTTGCCGCCTCGGCATCACCTATCCAGGCATCACCGAAATGCAGGCGCGCGCCATTTTCGAAGCCGCCGCCCAAGTGATGAAAGCCAAAAACGGCCCGACCGTGATTCCCGAAATCATGGTCCCGCTCGTCGGCTTCCCCGGTGAGTTGAAAAACCAGGTGGAAATCATCCACCGCGTCGCCAAGGAAGTCATGGAAGCCAAGGGCGTCGAAATCGAATATCTCGTTGGCACCATGATCGAGATCCCGCGTGCCGCTCTCATGGCCGCCGAGATCGCGGAAACCGCCGAGTTCTTCAGCTTCGGCACCAACGACCTCACGCAAACCACCCTCGGCATGAGCCGCGACGACTCCGGCAACTTCCTCCGCATTTACCAAAACGAGGAAATCCTGCCGAACAACCCGTTCGCCTCGGTCGACATCCAAGGCGTCGGCGAGCTGATGAAGATCGCCGTGGAGCGCGGTTCGAAATCCCGCAAGGGCATCAAGCTCGGCATCTGCGGCGAACACGGCGGCGATCCCGACTCGATCAAGTTCTGCCACGAAATCGGCCTGAACTACGTCAGTTGCTCGCCAAACCGGGTGCCGATCGCCCGCCTCGCGGCCGCCCAAGCCGCTCTGGCATAAGCACAATCAAAACCGTTTAACAAAAAGCCCCGGACATCACGTCCGGGGCTTTTTTATTTCCCCTTCCCCAACCGCACCACCCCCACCGTAGCGATGAAGCCCAAGCTTCATCGACCCCCGCCGTCCCTTACAATTGTTTCAGAAGTGATTCCAACTGCTTCTGCTGCGGAACCAGTTGGAAACGATATCGCATGTAAACTCCCAGCGCGCATACTCCCAACACTGTTCCAAAGAAAACAACCATCGATTGCAATTCACCTGAAGATACTTTACCGACCGTAAGGAACTGCCAGAGGCTACATGCCAGCACCGGAATCAGAATCGCATACATCGCGCCGATAACTTTTAATCGTGAGCGTGCGGCGCGATTCGCTGCCACAGCAGAAGCAAGCACATCGACCGTGGCCACTTCACCTCGACAAAGCGGGACATCTGGCTTCAGGAATCGCTTTAAGAAGAGAAACGCCACGCTCCACGGAATCAACAGCAACAGGAAAATCCCCCACTCACTCGCGAGATCGAATCTCCTCGCTCCAGAAACAACAACCCAAATCACAAATCCCGTCAGTGCTACGAGCTGGAAAAACGTCCAGCTTAGCCAGATCAGGCGATTGCGATGTTGTTTGCGAAGTGAAACCGCAAACTTTTGTAAACATCTCTCGCGCTGAACCGGGTCCGGTTCGTTATCGCCAGAGTTCCATGCATCTCGGATATCATCGTAGTTCATAATTCCTCTGCTTTGTTCATTTGTTTAACTAATCGCTGCTTAATTCTATTAAGCCTCACGCCGACGTTGCTCGCCGAGAGACCGTGAATGATCGCCATTTCTTCATAGCTAAGGCCGTCCAGTGAGAGCAGGATCAATGAGCGATCCACCTCGGGAAGAGTCCGAATGGCGGCATATAATTGCTCCAACAATTCATCGTGAGGCGAGGCATAGGCGGGATATTCTGTCACGGCAAAAAGTTCAACCCGCTCCATGTGCTTACGATAGTTCTGTCGCGTGCGGCGCCAGGTAAGAGCCGTATTATGAGAAACCCGATACAGGAATGTCGTCGGCTTGGAATCTCCCCGAAAAAACGGAACGGCTTTCCAGACCGCGAGCATTACTTCCTGCATCAGGTCATTGCGGTCATCCCCTTCCGCGAACCCGTTGACCACACGATAAAGAATCGCCATGTGATCCCGAATCCATTGCTCGAACCGCTCCTGTTGTTCCGTTTGATCCATAACTGCTCTGTAGAGTTAGAAGCAGGTCACAGGAAAAACTTACAAGAAATGGCTATTCGAAAAAAAATGCGGGCTAAGTGCGGAGTCAAACCCTGCTTCTTGTCATGAAGGAGGTGAAAAACGTGTCAGCAAAATCACCGATACCCCAAAACATGCTTCTCCCCATGCCACCCATGCCCCCGGTCCAAACAATCCAACTCCAGCCGCATCTCCTCCCGCCCAAAGCGCGCATGCACGATTCCCTGCGGTTGCTCCTTATGGAAAACATGCGCCGTCGCCGGCTGATTCACCAAATGCAAATCCGCGTTCGTCCCAATCTCCCACCGATGCGAATGCCCGTAAAAATAAGCCTTCGCGTGCCGATGCGAATGCACGATCTCGAACATCTTCCCCGCGTCCAAAAGCCCGCCCCCGCTTCCCGTCGGCGTATGATGCCCAAATAAAATCGCCGGCTTATCCCGCCGTTTCCCCAACGCCTCGTCGATCCACGCCAACTGCGCCTCCCCCAGCAAACCCGGCGTCACGTTCACCTGATCCAACGTATCCAGAAGAAACAGATTCACATTCGGCGTCTCGATCACCGCCACATGCTGATCCTCCAAAATCGGCTCCTCCGGTTTCATCTCGCTCAAAATCGAATAAAACGGCCCCCGGTCATCGTGATTCCCCATCGTGATATGCACCGGAATTCCCGCCTCCGAAAGCGGACGCAAAATCCACGCCAGCAATCCATACTCCCCGCGCAACCCGCGAATGTTCGCCGCGTCGCCATTGATGATCACCGCCGCCGGACGCGGCCGCAGCCCCAAAATCCGCTTCACCACCGCATCCAAATTCACCGCCGGATTCACCCCGCGCAACAACCGGTTCGGATTCTCGTCGATATGCGTATCCGCGATCAGCACAAAATAATCCGGATCCACTCCCCGCTCCTCCGCCCGGACTCCCGTTCGAAACGTCAACAAACCCGCCGTGGCGACAACGGCGGAAGCGATAAAATCCCGGCGGCTAACTGGAGAAAGATGAATCGGCATGCCTCCGATTCCTCCCCAAAAAGGAGACGCTGTCAATTTCCCGGCTCCGCGGCACGGTCAAACTTGACCCGCGTCAATGCCTTCCTAGCCTTCACCCCCTACACTCTGCCCCGATGTGACAACCGAATAATTTTCAGCGCGGCAAAAACCGGAGAACCGCAACGCGGCTCGGATCGAACGCCCGCTCAAGCCAAGAAACTACAAAACAAAATGAAACCAAACTTCAATCGCGTCGCGCCATTTCTGGCCATCGGCCTCGGCACCCTCGCCGCCTCCAGCGCATCCGCGCAAGGCGGATACACCTTGTTCGGAAATTCCGGACCGAGTCCCCGGGCCGACGAAAAATTCGTCCGCCCGCTCACGTCGCCCTACTTCCACGAAGATTCCTTCATCACCACCGACATCCGCCCGTGGTATGTGAACCACCGGTTCTACTCCGACACGATCGGAGGCGACGCCCAGGTCTACGCGGTGCAATTCCGCCTCGCCCTCACCTCGAATCTTCAGCTCGTCGTTTACAAGGGCGGCTATCTGGAATTCAACGACACCATGAACGACGAAGGCGGATGGAACGACCATGCCGCTGGCCTGAAATGGGCATTCCTTCAGGATTGGCGAAACAACTTCCACATGGCCGCCGGCATCGGTTATGAACTCGGCATCGGCGACGCCGACATCCTCCAGGACACCGACGAAATCCGCCTCTGGCTCTCCGCCAACAAAGGCTTCGGCCCGCTCCATCTCGGCGCCACCGCGAACTACCGGATCGCCCGCGACAACTCCGACGGCACCCTCGGCTCCGCCGACATGATCACGCTCCACCTCCACGCCGATTACTACCTCACCGAATGGTTCAGCCCGGTAGTCGAGCTCAACGGCTATTTCGTCACCGACGACGGTCCCGGCAACACTCCCTTCTCCGGAGTCGACGCAGCGGCAATCGGCGGCGGCGAAAACGAAGACACCATCACCGGCGCGATCGGCGCGGAATTCCGTCCCTTCGGCCCCGACCTCGGTCTGCGCGCCGCCTACGAAACCCAGCTGACTAACAACCAAAGCCTCTTCGGCCACCGCTGGACCCTCTCCGCCGTCTACGAATTCTAAAGAAATCTGGAGTGCTGCGGCACGCCGCAGCTCTCCCCCGGGGAGACATGTCTCCCCGAAACCCACAGCCCAGCCCCCACCAGGCTGGGCTTCCCAATCCAGCCTCCCCAATCAAAAATCTAAAATCAAAAATCTAAAATCTAGATAGCATTTCCGGCAATGCCGACCCCCGGCTAATCCTCCGCGAAACCGTCGCCCGCAACATCTCCTCCGTGCTCCAAACCACCGCCTTTTTCCGCGCCCGGCTGATCGCCGTGTAAAGCAACTCCCGCGTCAAAATCCGGTTCTCCTTCCCCGGCAGCACCACCAAAACCTCGTCGAATTCCGACCCCTGCGATTTGTGGATCGTCATCGCAAAAGCCGGTTCCGTCGCCGGCAAACGCAAGGGCGAAATCTCCCGAATCCCGCCATCCTCCTTCGCGAAATACGCCATCGTCTGCCCCTTCCCGTTCGGCAACAGCACTCCGATATCGCCGTTGAAAAGCCGCACCCCGTAATCGTTCTCCGTCACCATCAACGCCCGCCCCGGAAAATTCTCCCGCCCCGCCACGACCAGTCCCTCCTCACGCAGAATCTCCTCCACCAACGCGTTCAAATTCCCCTTCCCGAAAATCCCCTTTCGCAGGGCGCACAAAACCTGAAACCGCCCAAACTCCGCCAACGCCTCCGCCGGATCCCGCGCCTCCACCTGCGACCGCAACCCCGCCAAAACCAGCGCCCGCAGCCCCTCCTTCAACCCTTCCCCCTCCGGAAGCGGCCGCCACTCCACATCCGGAAAACGCTCGTCCCGCAAAACCCGCATCGTCTCCTCCGCGTCCCCTTCCCGGATCGCGTTGCACACCCGGAAAATCCCGCTCTCGTTCCCGAACCGGTAATTTTTCCGCAACAACGTCGCCGCTCCCGCCAACGCGCCTCCCCTTCCCTCGCCCCCTTCGGCCGCCTCGACGATTCCGCTCAAAACCGACCCCGCCTCCACCGACGCCAACTGATCCTTGTCCCCCAAAACGATCAACCTCGCGCTCCCCGGCAACGCGTCGATCAACTTCGCCATCAACGGCAAATCCACCATCGACGCCTCGTCCAAAACCACCACATCCACCGGCAATGGATTCCGCGCGTCGTGCCGAAAATAAACCGATCCCCCCACCGCTCCCAACATCCGGTGAATCGTCGACGCCTCCATTCCCCGCAATCGCTCCCGCACTTCCTCCGCGCAACGAATTCTCTCCATCCCGCCTCGAATACTCTCCTGCAACCGCGCCGCCGCCTTTCCCGTCGGAGCCACCAGCTGAATCGACAACTCCAGCCGCTCCTCCAGCAACAACACCAAAATCTTCGCCACCGTCGTCGTCTTCCCCGTTCCCGGTCCTCCCGAAATCACCGAAAACGACCGGCGCAAAGCGTTCTCCGCCGCCACCTTCTGATCCGTCGCCTCCCCGAAAAGCTCCTCCAGCCGTTCCGCGATTCCCTCCGGCAACGCCTCTTCCCGCAACGACGCCTTTTCCAAAATCCCGTCCGCCAGCAGCTTTTCGTAAAACCAATACCGCTGCAAATACAGCTTCCCCGAATCCGTCAAAATCAAAGGCTTCATCGCCCCCGGACCTCCCACCGCCGACGATTTCCCCAGATCGTCTTTCCATGTCTCAAAATCCGGCCAATCCACCTCCGGCCCTTCCGACGGATCGTCCCACACCAGCGATTCCGCCAAATCCGCGAAAACATGACCCCGCCGAACCAGAAAACTCACCAGCCCCGCCGCCACCGGCGCCAACCGGCTTTCCCCCGTCTCCGAATCCGCGACAAAACGCGCCAACCGCCGATCCAGTTCATTAAAAACCGGCGCTTCCAAAATCCGCTTCCAATTCCCCGCGTCCCGCACCGTTCCCGCTTCCATTTCCTTCGTTTTCATCGATTCGCCTCCACCGTTTCCGCGTCCACCGCCACCGGCGTCAACAACTCCGAAAGCGCCTCCACCCGCTCCTTCGACAACGCGTCATAATAAATTCCCGACTCCGGTTCCGCCGCATCAACTCCCCGCAGAAAAACATAAAACACCCCGCCGAAATTCCGCTCAAAATCGTAATCCGGCAGCGTCGCCCCCAAATGACGATGCAGCGCCAGCGCGTATAAATGATACTGCAATTGATAAAGATTCCGGCTCATCGCCCGCTCCAGCGCCTCTCCCCGGTAATCCTCCAACGAAGCCCCCAACCAGTTCGTCTTCCAATCCACCACATAAAACCGGTCGCCGCTCCGGAGAATCAAATCGATAAACCCGGTCATATAACCATCCACCGGCGAAAAATTCAGCCGCCCCAACCGGTCCACGAAATCCTCCGGCAATCCCTGCAACCGCAGCGCCCTCCCCAACTCCGCCGCCGACACCGGCCGCACCGGAAAATAAAACGGCGCCTCCACCAACCGGTCCCCGTTCCCGATCTCCCCCAGCGAAAAACCTCCCGGCAACCGCACCCGCAAAAGCTCCTCCACCTGCCGCACCACGACCGACGCGAAACCCGCGTCGAACCGATACGTCTTCAAAAGCGAACCCGCCAACTCCCGCAACTGTTCCGGCGCCCGAAAATCGAGCCGCTCCAAAAGCGAATGAAAGAAATTCCCGGCCTTCGCCCCCTTCGGAAATGTAAAAATCGACGGACCCGCCCCCGCCCCATCCGCACCTTCCAACACCGCCGCCGCCGAAGCCGTCAGCAAATCCCGGTCCGGCTGATTCTCATGACTCTGCGCCGTTAACCCGCTGAAGCTCGTAATCAGCGGCGCCTGCGAAAGCACCCGCGAACTCCGCTCCGCCGCGAGCGAATCCGCCTCCCGTTTCTCCAGCGAATAACGCCGCTCCGTTTCCCCGTCCGGCTCCACATAAAAATCCGCCCACCCTTCCTCCGCGGCTCCCCGAAACGCCGCCTCCTGTCCGTCTTTTCCGCAACCGAACGCGTGCGCCAACGCGCAATTCCCCGCATCCGAAGATTCCTTCGTCACCGCCCAAAACAAATAACAACGATTCCGCGCCCGCGTCACCGCCACATACAACAACCGCATCGCCTCCGCCACCTGCTCCCGCTCGAAAGCCGCCACATTCTCCGGATCCGGCGTCTCCCGCAAATCCCACGTCAGCCGGTTTCCGTTCTTCGCATCGTGAAAAATATAATCCGGCTTCCCCCGTTTCTTCAAAATACCCGTCCAGCTGAACGGACAAAAAACCACCGGATATTCCAACCCTTTGCTCCGGTGTTTCGTCACGATCTGCACCGCCTTCTCATCCTTCTCCAGCCGCAAAACATGACTCTCCGAATCTCCCGCCGCCCGCGCCCCCGCCTCCCTCAGCCACCGCAAAAGCGTGCTCGGCGTCAAACTCCCCTCATGCTCCGCCGCGTGCAAACACTCCGCGACATGCTGAAAATTCGTCAACATCCGCTCCCCGTCCGGCAACCCCAGCAATCGCGACCGCAACCGCTCCTCCCCGAGAATCGCGCGAAACATCCGCATAAACCCGTGCCGGTTCCAAATCTCCTGCCAACGATGAAACCGCTCCGTCAACTCCTGCCATTTCCCCTCGTCCTGATCGATCGCGAAAATATCCGCCGCCGAGTGTCCAAAAAGCGGCGACGCCAGCGCCCCCTTCAACATCCCGTTCTTGTGCGGCTCCAAAATCCCGCTCAACAACCGCGCCAAATCCTCCGCCTCCTCCGTCTGCAAAACCGATTTGTCCGTCTGCACCACCGCCGGAATCCCCGACCGCACCAACGTCTCCCGCACATCGTCCGCCTCCCGGTGCGTCCGCGTCAGCACCGCAATATCCCCCGGCTCCAGCGCCGCCCCTTTCCGCCGGATCCCCGCCGTCAAAAGCCGGTGAATCTCCGCCGTCAACATCCGCAAAATCCGCGCCTTCGCCGTATCCACATTCAACTTGTCGCCCTCCTCCCCCGTCACGCAAACCAGCTGCATCGGATTCGCCGGCAACCCCGAATCCCCCAGATCCAGCTCCGGCTCCGCGTCGTTCCGCGCCGCCGCCATCACCGGCGAAAACGGAATCTCCCGAAACAGAAACGTCTCCGGATGCCGCGAAAAAAGCTCGTTCGCCGCCGCCACCAGCGCCTCATCCGACCGCCAATTCGTCCCCAGCGTAAACCGCTTCGCCGCCTTCTCCCGCGCTTCCAGATACGTGAAAATATCCCCGCCGCGAAACCCGTAAATCGCCTGCTTCGGATCGCCGATCAAATACAACACATGCCGCCCCGTCCCGAAAACCCGGTAAAAAATCTGCCACTGCACCGGATCCGTATCCTGAAACTCATCGATCAAAGCCGCCGAAAACTTCCGCCCCACCGCCTCCGCCAGCGCCGCCCCCTCCGGACCTCGCAACGCCTCAAAAAGCCGCGTCAGCAAATCGTCGAAAGTCACCGCGTTCCGCCGCCGTTTCGCCTCCGCCAAACCCCGATCCATCGTCCGGATAAACTCCCGCCGCGCCACCCGCACCAATTCCTCCAGCAACTCCACCAAATCCTCGCAAAGATCGAAAAACCGATGCTCCACCACCGCCCCTTTCTTCTTCCTCCCCTCCGCCAGTTTCTTCGCCGAAAACTGCACCAGCATCCGAATCATCTCCGGCAAAACCGCCTCCGCCTCCCCCAACGCCGGCAACGCCTCGCGAAACGCCTCCACCACCCGCACCGGAAAGTTCGCCTTCAGCAAATCCGCCCCCGCCAAAATCGCCTCGATTTCCGCCCCCGAATTCCGCCACTTCCCCCGAATCTCCGCCACCAACGCGCCAACCTTCGCCAAACAATCCGCCAGCGAAACCTCCTCCTCCGCCGGCAAAAACGTCACCTCCGGATGACG
>CAZJCL010000062.1:0-5785 GCA_964544025.1 uncultured Opitutales bacterium
CCCCCCCCCCCCCCCCCCCCCCCCCCCCCCCCCCCCCCCCCCCCCCCCCCCCGTTATGGCTAAGAATCTTGTTACTGCGGTGATCGTTGGCGCGGGTCATCGGTCGATGTTGTATGCCGGATACGCGAGGGATTTTCCGGAGGAACTTCAAATTACGGGCGTCGTGGAGCCGAATGTGGAGCGGCGGGCGGTGGCGGCGGAGGTTTTCGGGATTTTGCCGGAGAATTGTTTCGCGAGCGTGGAGGAGTTGGTGGCGGGGGAGCGGATTGCCGACGCGGCGATCAATGGGACGATGGACCGCTTGCATGTGCCGACGTCGATTCCGTTGCTGGAGGCGGGTTACGATATTTTGCTGGAGAAGCCGTTTGCGACGAATCCGGAGGAGGCGAGGGAGTTGGTGAACGTGGCGCGGCGGACGGGGCGGAGGGTGATGGTTTGTCATGTGCTTCGTTACGCGCCGTTTTACGCTTCGATTTGGGAGCGGGTGGCGGCGGGGGAAATCGGGGAAGTGATGAGTGTGCAGATGGCGGAGAATGTGAGTTATCATCACATGGCGACTTCGTATATTCGGGGGAAATGGAACAGCCGGGAGCGGGCGGGATCGCCGATGTTGATGGCGAAATGCAGTCACGACCTGGATTTGATGACGTGGTTCAAGAAGGGCGTGGCGCCGGTGCGGGTTTCGAGCGCGGGGAGTTTGATGCAGTTTCGTCCGGAGAAGGCGCCGGAGGGGGCGGGGACGCGTTGCCTGGTGGATTGTCCGATCGAGGCGGAGTGTTTTTATTCGGCGAGGAAAATGTATATCGAATCGCCGGAGCGGTGGAGTTTTTACGTTTGGCCGGATTTGCCGGGCGGCGGGAAGGCGTCGTTGGAGGAGAAGATCGAGGCGTTGAAGACGACGAGTCCGTTTGGGCGATGCGTCTGGCGGAGCGACAACGATGTGGTGGATCACCAGACGGTGGCGGTGGAGTTCGCGGATGGGGCGACGGGGACGTTGAACATGACGGGAGGGACGGCGCGTCCGTCGCGGAACATTCTTTTGCTGGGGTCGCGCGGGGAGATCGAGGGTCGGTTCGAGGAGAGCCGGTTTACGATCCGGAAGCCGGATCCGCGGCCGGGGAAGGATTTTTCGGAGGAGGTGGTCGATTTGAAACTGACGGGGGCGATGGATGGTTCGGCGGGCAGTCACGGCGGCGGCGATATGCGGTTGGTGGCGGATTTCGTGGCGGTGGTTCGCGGGGAGGAGCCGTCGTTTTCGAGCACGAGTCTGGAGGATTCGATTTATGGGCA
This sequence comes from uncultured Opitutales bacterium, assembly GCA_964544025.1. Lineage (GTDB taxonomy): Bacteria > Verrucomicrobiota > Verrucomicrobiia > Opitutales > T3Sed10-336 > CAZJCL01. Next base: position 1,291 of record CAZJCL010000062.1, read on the forward strand.
CGCGATCGGGTTTGTGGCGGATACGGCGATGTTGGAGAGAAGGGTGGGGGAGGTTCTTTCATTTTAGATTTTAGATTTTAGATTTTAAATTTGAGATTTGGTTTTGGATTTGGGTGTAGGGGTGTTGGGTCTTGCGTTTGGGGGCGGGGGCGGGTTTAAGAAGAAGTTATACTTATGACGAAGACGATTCCCATCGCTGTTGTGGGGCTGGGCAGGGCCGGCTGGAACATTCATGTGGAACAGCTGCGCGAGCGGGGGGATTTTTCTCTGGTCGATGTGGCGGATCCGGATCCGGCGAGACGGGAGGAGGCGAGGTCGGTTTTGGGGTGCGGGGCGCATTCGTCGATCGATGAGCTTTTGGCGAGATCGGCGGCGGAAATCGTGGTGGTGGCGACGCCGAATATTCATCACGAGAGCGATTCGTTGAAGGTGATGGAGTCGGGGCGGCATTGCGTGGTGGAGAAACCGATGGCGACGGATCATGCGGCGGCGTTGCGGATGATCGCGGGTTCGAAGCGAACGGGGAAAAGGTTGTTCGTGCATCATCAGCGGCGGTTTCTGGATGAGTTCCGGTTTTTGCGCGAGGTGGTGGACAGCGGGATTTTGGGGAAGGTTTTTCAGATCCGGTTGTTTTGGGGGGGATTCGCGCGGCGGAACGATTGGCAGACTTTGCGGAAGAATAACGGCGGGTTGTTGAACAATCATGGTCCGCACGCGCTGGATTTGCTGCTGAATCTGGTGGATTCGCCGGTGGAGGAACTGGTGGCGGATTTGCAGCACGTGAAGGACGCGGGGGATTGCGAGGATCATGTTTCGCTGTTTATGAAAACGGCGGATGGGGTGAGCATCGCTATGACTTGCACGACGGCGTGCGCGTTGCCGGTGCCGCGGACGATGTTGCTGGGGGCGAACGGGACTTTGAGCGCGAATGACGACAAGGTGGCGAAGTTGCGGTATTTCGATCCGAAGACGGTGGCGCCGCTTTCGGTGATCGAGGGGGCGGCGAAGGACCGGAAATACGGAACGGGCGAGACGTTGCCGTGGGTGGAGGAGGAGCGGGAGATCAAGCCGTCGAAACCGGGTGGGAATTTTTACGACAACGTGGCGGCGGTGCTGGCGGGGGAGGCGGAGATGGGGGTGACTCCGGAAAGCGCGGCGGAAGTGGGGCGGATCATGGAATGGGCGCACCGGACGGCGACGGTTCGGCGGATTTGAGGGCGGAGGGCGAACGATGGAGAAGATTTGGAATTTGGGAATCGTCGGTTGCGACACGTCGCATTCGGTGGCTTTCGCGCGGATTTTGAACGACGCGGCGAATCCGCATCATGTGGCGGGGGCGAAGGTGACGGTGGCGTGGCCGGGAGGTTCGCCGGATTTCGAGTTGAGCATTACGCGGGTTCCGGAATTTGTGAAGGAGTTGCGGGAGGAATGGGGGGTGGAGATGGTGGATTCGCCGGAGAAGGTGGCGGCGCGTTGCGACGGGGTTTTGCTTACTTCGGTGGATGGGCGGGTGCATTTGGAGCAGTTCCGGAAAATCGCGGGGGCGGGGAAACCGGTTTTTATCGACAAGCCGCTGGCGCTGGAGGCGGAGGAGGCGCGGGAAATTTTCGGGATCGCGCGGGAGAAGGGGATTTCGGTGATGAGCAGTTCGTCGCTGCGGTTTTGCGACGGGATGGCGGAGGTTTTGCGGGACGAGGCGGACGGGGGAATAGTGGGGGCGGATTTTTACGGGCCGATGGCGTTGCAGGAGACGCAGCCGGGATTTTTTTGGTACGGGATTCACGCGGTGGAGATGTTGTTCGCGGCGCTGGGGCGGGGGTGTGTGGAGGTGACGGTGCGGGCGGATGAAAAGCACGATTTTTTGGTGGGGGTTTGGGGCGACGGGCGGATCGGGACGGTGCGGGGGAACCGGGTGGGGAACCAGAAATTCGGCGGAGTGGTTCACCGGGAGAAGGGGAGCCGGTTTGTCGATGTGTATGCGAGCGGGCGTCCGTATTACGCGTCTTTGCTGGAACAAGTTCTCTTGATGTTCCGGACGGGAAAGGCGATAGTGGCGGCCGAGGAGACGGTGGAGATTATCCGTTTCATCCAAGCGGCGAACGAGAGCCGCGAAACCGGGAAAACCGTTCGGCTTTGAATCGGCGGGGAATCCGTTTTTGAAAATGTTCGTTTCGGCGGACGACAACTTATTCTAATCATGAAAACCGCAATTATTACTGACGAAGTGTCACAGGAGTTCGAAGACGTGCTCCGTTTTGCCCGGGATTTCCGTCTCGACGGAATCGAGATCCGGAGTCTCTGGAACAAGCCGCCGCACAAGTTGAGCGACGATGAGGTGGAGCTGATCCGGAAGAAGTGCGAGGAGGCGGAGTTGCAGATTTGCGGAATCGCGACGCCGGTTTTCAAGTGCGACATCGAGAACGACGCGGAAATCGAGGAGCATGTGGAGATTTTCAAGCGTTGCCTGCACTTGGCAAAAGTTTGGAACGCGCCGATGCTGCGCGTATTCACCGGTTGGAGGCGCGACAACAATGTGGAGCTGTTTCCGCGGATCGCGCAGGCGTACCGGGAGAAGCTTTTGCCGCTGGTGAAGGATCGTCCGGTGATGTTGGGAATTGAGAACGAATACAGCACGAACGTGGCGAACGGCGAGGAAGCGGCCGGGTTCTTGGACCTGCTCGGGTCGGACAAGGTGACGCTGGTTTGGGATCCGTGCAACATTCTCTACATGCCGAACATGACGGATCCGTTCGAGGTGGATTATCCGAAGGTGAAGGGGAAGATCGGGCATTATCATGTGAAGGACGCGAACCGGGTGGAGGGGGATCCTCCGGCGGAATCGGCGGCGTTGGGCGATGGAAAGGCTCGGTTGCGCGACACGTTGGAAGCGTTGCACAAGGACGGGTATCGCGGCTGGGTTTCGCTGGAAACGCATTGGCGGATGCAGGAAAAGCTGGGCGAGGATGTGACGCGTTCGCCGATGGGGGCGAGTTTTTCGGCTGGTGCGGAACCGGCGAGCCGCGAGTGCATGAAGCGGTTGAAGGCGTGGCTGGAGGGACTTAAATGAGTAAGGAAGTGCGTATCGGTTTGGTGGGGACGGGGAGCATCGCCTCGTTTCACGCCGACGCGATCGCGAATGTCGATCGCGCCCGTCTGGTGGCGGTGACGTCGCGGCGGGAAGAGCCGGGGCGGGCGTTCGCCGAGAAATACGGCAGCGAATATGTGCCGACGGTGGAGGCGCTGCTGGCGCGGGAGGATGTCGACGTGGTCGCGATCACGACTCCGAGCGGAAATCACGCGGAGATCGGAATCGCGGCGGCGCGGGCCGGAAAGCACGTGTTTTGCGAGAAGCCGATCGATATTACGCTGGAGAAAATCGACGCGTTGATCAAGGCGTGCGACGAGGCCGGCGTGCAGCTCGGCGCGGTTTTCCAGAGCCGGATGGGCGATTCGGGGAAGCTGTTGAAATCGGCGGTCGATGAGCAGCGTTTCGGAAAGCTGAGCCAGTGTTCGGCGTTTATCCCGTGGTTTCGCTCGAAGGAATATTACGCGAGCGGAGATTGGCGGGGAACGTGGGAATTGGACGGCGGCGGTTGCCTGATGAACCAGGGGATTCACGCGGTCGATATGTTGTTGTGGGTCGCGGGCGATGTGGCGGAGGTTTCCGCTTGTTGCCAGACGCGGTTGCACGACATCGAAGTCGAGGACAACGCGGTGGCGTGGGTTCGGTTTACGAGCGGCGCGATCGGGGTGATTCAGGCGAGCACGTGTTCGTTTCCGGGTCAGCCGAAGCGGATCGAGATCATGGGCGAAAAGGGGTCGGCGGTTCTGGTGGACGACGATTTCAAGGTCTGGTCGTTCGCGGAGGAGAAGCCGGAGGACGAGCAGGTGCGGAATCCGGCGAAGCGTTCGGGAATCGGCGGCGGCGCTGCGGATCCGAAAGCGATCGGGACCGAGGGGCATCGCCGGCTTTACGAGGATTTCGTGGAAGCGGTGATTTCCGGGAAGCCGTCGAGCATCACCGGCGTGGAAGCGCGCCGGGCGGTGGAGCTGATTCTGGCGATTTATCAATCGAGCCGGGAGGGGAAGGCGGTTCGGTTGCGGTAGGAATCGAAAGCGGTTTTTGAAGAAGTCCGGAGGTGGGGTCTGTCGAGGATTGGCGGATCCTTCTCCGGATTTTTTGTGGGTGGAGAGCGGGGGTTATGGGCGAGGTGCTGGGCGGGATTTGGGGCGGGAAGTTTGGGTGGCGGCGAAGAGGGTTCGCCAGCAGGCGGCTTTTACGCGGAGGCGGAGGGGGAGGCGGGTTTTGCGGTAGTATTGGCAGGGGAGATTGGCGTAGCGGCGGGTGGTCCAGGCGAGGGGAGTGGCGGGAGTTTTCATGAGGGGAAGAGTAGCGCAGGTGGGCTGAATTGGGGAATCGGGTGACGGCTGAGCGGCGGGTAATCCGGAATCCGGTGGTTGCGGTAGGCGTTTGGATCACGCGGGGCGTGGAGGG
>CAZJCL010000062.1:5885-11685 GCA_964544025.1 uncultured Opitutales bacterium
GGTAGGGCGCGCGCGGCGTAGGCCGATGGTATTCACCACTGAGGCACTGAGGGCACGGAGCTTTTGCTCTGGGGGTGGGACCACGGATGGCACAGATGGGCACAGATAATGAGGTAAGTGCTGCAGGAAATCTTGTTCAAAAACACGAGTTTGACGGAATTGTAGTTCGAATGGGTACGGATATCTTGGACTCGGGTTTTGGCGGAAGGGGAGCGGAGGAGAGGGGGTTGGGATTTGGTTTTTTGCACGCAGGGATGCGTGCGCCACTTTACGATTCTGCGATGAGGTCGATTAGGGCGATGAGGCCGAGGAGTTTGCCTTCGGGGTCGGTGACGTGGGTTTTGCTGTTTCCGTTGAGGATCATCGTGGAGAGGATTTCGGAGACGGGGGTGTCGGGGGAGACGGTGGGGGTTTCGGTGAAGTAGATGCTTTCGATGGTGCTGTCGGGGCGGGCGGATTCGTGGTGGAGGAAGTCGTAGAGGTTTTGGCGGGTGAGGGTGCCGACGATTTTGCGGTCGGCGTCGATGATGGGGAAGCTGTCGAAGGGGGCGCGGCGGGCGAGGGTGAGGGTTTCGGAGAGTTTCGCTCCGGCGGGGATGGTGGCGACGTCGGTGATCATGATGTCGCGGGCGACGGCGTTTTCGGGGTGGCAGACGAGGCGTTTTCCGATGGCGGCGATTTGTTCGGGGGTTTGGAATTGGAGGGAGGTGTGGCGGAAGATTTGGTCGAAGACTTGGCTGCCGTGGGCGAATTGGAGGAAAACTTCGGCGGAGACGCCGACGAGGGCGGTCGGTTCGGTGGCGATGGCGTCGTAGTGCCAGATTTTGTCGTTGAGGAGGGCGCGTTCGCCGAAATGGTCGCCGGGGCCGAGGGTGAAGGCGACGCGGTCGCCGTCCATCAGGTGGAGGCAGCCGGTTTTGACGATGTAGAAGGAGAAGGCGGGTTCGCCTTTGTGGAAGAGGAAATCGCCTTGGGCGAGGTGGATGTCCTGGAAGGTTTTGGTGTAGCGGGGGCTGAGCTGGTTGATGTCGCGGGGGAGGAAGAGGTAGAGGGTCCAGTCGATCATGACCCGGATTTTGCGGTCGAGGCGGGGGAGTTTGGCGAGGTAGATGGTGCGCCACATGAACCAGGCGATGAAGCCGGAGAATTTGAAGCCTTTGATGTTGGCGACGGCGACGCGGTGTCCGATGGAGGCGAGTTCGCCGAGGCCGGTGAAGGTGAAGGGTTGCGGCTTCCCGCGTCCGGTGAGGGTGGCGGCGATGTTGGCTCCCATGAGTTTGCCTTGGCGCATGGCGAATTGGGCGGTGGCGGGGCAGAAGGTGCCGCCTTCGAGGGGAACGGCGGCGCAATCTCCGGCGGCCCAGATTTTGCGGGCGGGGTCGATTTGGAGGAGCGGGTTGGTGAGGAGGCGTCCGCGTTCGGTGGGGATTTTGTTTTGGGCGGCGAATTCGACGGCGAGGGGGTGGGGGGCGTTTCCGATGGTGGAGACGACGGTGTTGGCTTCGATGCGGCGGCCGTCGTGGAGGATGACGCTGTTGGCGGTGATGGAGCGGACGCGTTGGCCGAGGATGATGTGGAGGCCGCGTTCCTGAAGTTTTCGTTCGGCGTAGGAGCCGAGTTCGAGGGTGAGGCCGGGGAGGAGGGATTTGCCGCTGTGGACGAGGATGACGTGGATGTCGGCGGCGTCGATGTTGTTGTAATATTTGGCGACGGAGCGGCAGAGATCGAGGATTTGCCCGGCGGTTTCGACTCCGGAATAGCCGCCGCCGACAACGACCATGGAGAGGAGGCGGCGTTTGGCGGCGGGGTCTTCCTGGAGATTGGCTTCTTCGAGGCGGCTGATGACGGTGGAGCGGAGGCGCATGGCGTCGCCGACGTTTCGCATGAGGAACGCGTGCTCGGTCATGCCGGGGACCATGGTGAGATCGACGATGGCGCCGAGAGAGAGGACGAGGTGGTCGAAGCCGATTTCGAGGTTTTGGGTGAAATGGCCGGCGTCGAGGCGGACGGTGCGGGTGGCGAGATCGATGGCGCGTATTTCTCCTTTCAATACGTCGATGTCGCGGCAGAGTTGGCGGATGGGGTTGATGACGTGGCGCGGGGAGACGCCGCCGCCGACGACTTCGGCGAGCATCGGCTGGTAGACCATGTAGTTTTCTTCCGAGATGAGGCCGACGCGGAAGGAGGAGTTGCGGCCGAGACATTTGCGGAGGGTGCGGGCGCAATAGACGCCCGAGAATCCTCCGCCGGCGATGAGAACGTCGAATTTTTGCATAGAAACAGTCTGGAATCGCACGCCGTTTCGCCGCGGCGGGCGGGGAACGGTTTTTGGCGTTTCGGTTGTAAAGTTATAGGGAAACGGGGGCTGGGTGGCAAACTTATCCGGGCGGGGCGGGAGCGATGGATTGCGGAGGTGTGTTGAAAAAGTGGATGCGTGGAACGGGGAGTTTTTTGGGGTGGGAATGCGGCGGATTGGCGGGGTATTTGGCGTGGTTATGCGGTTTGGGTGTGGCCGCAAGCTGTGCCCTGAGAGGGTTGTTCAGTTTTTTCCCTAGGTTGCGTCGAGGGAGGCCCCCGATTGGTGGCGAATGACGGATCTGATACTTTGTGCTCCCGTAAAACCCTCAACAACACTTCCTGAAAAACATGAGAACAAGAACCAAGGAGAAGAGCCGCAAGGGGCAGAAAGGAATCATCGATGTTTGGCGCGTTCGCGACCAAGATGGTATCAGTTTTTATGACGACGATTTTACCGATGTCGTCGAAGTTCTCCGGCAGATGAAAGACGGATCGGAGTTTCTTATCCGCAAGGAGAAAGTGAAGAAGGCGGATTTCGACGAGGCTCCGGATTTCGATGACGGGCTTCCGGCGGAAGAATTTTTCGTCCCGGATTACTTCTGGGAAGAAGCACGGTAGACCATACTAAGTGTAGGATAGGCAACCCGCTGTCGCAGCTTTTGAGCTGGGCAGCGGGTTTGTGTTTTGGGGAGTGGGAAGGTGGGAAGGTGGGAAGGGGGAAGGGGGGAATCGTTAAATTTTAGATTTTAGATTTTAGATTTGGGATTGGGGATTCGGATTGGCGGGAGATGAAGATTGGCTTTAGCGCTACGTTGACAGGGCGGCGGGGGGCGGCAGAAGGTGGGTTATGGAAAATCGGGATGAGCGGGTGGGGCGGGCGATGGAGGCGTTTTTCGCGGCGCATGCGGAGGATCCGCGTTTGGTGGAGCGGGAGGGGCGGGAGGTTACTTGGTCGGTTTTTTATCATGAGCGGATGTTGGCGTGGCTGGATCGGGTGGCGCCGGAGGCGGGGGATTCGCTGCGGTTGGCGGCGGGGAGTCAGCATATCCGGCGTTGGCGGAAGCCGCGGGAGGAGTATCCGGAGGGGAAATTGGGATACAAGCAATGGCGGCGGGATTTGGGGGTGTTTCATGGGGAGGAGGCGGGGGCGATTTTGGAGCGGGCGGGATTTGAGGCGGCGGCGGTGGAGCGGGTGAAGGATTTGTTGGCGAAGAAGGGTTTGGGGGAGGATCCGGATACGCAGGCGCTGGAGGATGTGGCGTGTCTGGTTTTTCTGGAGAACCAGTTGGCGGAGTTCGCGGGGAAGCACGCGGAGGAGAAGGTGGTTTCGATTATCCGGAAGACGTGGGCGAAGATGTCGGAGCGGGGGCGGGCGGAGGCGCTGGTGTTGGCGAAGGAGTTGCCGGCGGGGTTGCGGGAGTTGGTTTTGCGGGCGACGGGAGGGGGAGGGGAATTTTAGATTTTGGATTTTGGATTTTGGATTGGGGATTGGGGATTTTGTTGAGGAGATCGGGTTTGTCAGGGGCGGGCGGGTTTGGTAGGTTGGGGGGCCGGTCGATTGTTGTTGCGAGGAGGGTTTTTCGCGGGTTGGCCGGGATTTGAGAAAGGATGGCGATGAGGTGGTCTTTGCGGATTGGTTCGGTGGCGGGGATTGGGATTTTCGTTCACTGGTCGTTTCTTTTGATTATTGGCTGGGTGGCGTTTGTTTTCGCCATGCGCGGCGAGGGGACGGGGGCGATGGCGGCGGGGATTTTGTTCGTTTTGGCGCTTTTCGGGTGCGTGGTTTTGCATGAGCTGGGGCATGCGTTGGCGGCGCGGCGTTACGATATTCCGACGCGGGATATTACGTTGCTGCCGATCGGGGGAGTGGCGCGGCTGGAGCGGATGCCGGAGGAGCCGAGTCAGGAATTTTGGGTGGCGGTGGCGGGGCCGGCGGTGAATGTGGGGATCGCGGCGGGGTTGGCGGTTTTGATTTCGTTGTTCGGGGAGTTTCGTCCGTTTGCGGAGATCGCGTGGTTGGGCGGGGATTTGAGCGATTTTTGGCTGCGGTTGATGTGGTTCAATTTGATTTTGGTGGGGTTCAATGTGTTGCCGGCGTTTCCGATGGATGGGGGGCGGATTTTGCGGTCGGTGTTGGCGCGGAAACTGGATTTCGTGAAGGCGACGCGGATCGCGGCGAGCGTGGGGCAGGGGATGGCGATTTTTTTCGGGATCGTGGGGCTGCTGTATTTTTCGCCGTTTCTGATTTTGATCGCGTTTTTCGTGTATATCGGGGCGCAGGTGGAGAGCAATTCGGTGCAGATGACGGCGATGATCCGGGGTTTGCTGGTGCGGGACGCGATGATGCGGCGGTTTCGGACTTTGGCGGAGGAGGATGAGCTTTCGGTGGCGGTGGAGCAGTTGCTGGCGGGATCGCAGCAGGAGTTTCCGGTGGTGCGGGAGGGGGAGGTGGTGGGGTTGTTGACGCGGCGGGATTTGGTGGAGGCGCTGGCGGAGCGGGGGCGGAGCGAGCGGGTGGCGGCGGTGATGCGGGCGGATTATCCGGTGGTGGAGGAGACGGAGTTGTTGGAGGAGGTGTTTCACACGATGTTGCAGGAGGGATTGAGCACGTTGCCGGTGGTGCGGAACGGGGAGTTGGTGGGGTTGTTGACGACGGAGAACATCGGGGAGCTGGTGATGGTGAATTCGGCGATCCGGCGGCGGCGGGCGGGAAGGGCGGGAAATCGGTGAGGCGAGGTGGCGGAGTTTCGATGGAGTTTGAGAAAGAGAAATTGCGGTCGAAAATGGAGCGGGTTTCGGTTACAGTGGGCGAGTTAACACGGAGGAAGATCGATGAATAAGATGCATTTTCGTTTGTTTGCTTTTGTTTTGACGCTGGCTGCGGTGGCCGGTGTGGGGTGTCAGAGTGTGTATTACTCGACGATGGAGAAGTTCGGGAGGCACAAGCGGGATATTTTGGTGAACCGGGTGGATGACGCGCGGGAGAGTCAGGAGGAGGCGAAGGAGCAGTTTCAGACGGCGATGGAGCGGTTTGTCGAGGTGACGGGTTTTTCGGGCGGGAATTTGCGGGAGCAATACGATCGGTTGAACGCGGAATTCGTCCGGAGCGAGGAACGGGCGGAGGCGGTGCGGGAGCGGATCGACAGCGTGGAAGATGTGGCGGAGGCGCTTTTCGACGAGTGGGAATCGGAGCTGGAGAAATATAGCGACGGGGAATTGCGGAGAAGCAGCGAGCGGCAGTTGCGGCGGACGCGGAGCAGCTACGGGCAATTGATCGATTCGATGCGTCAGGCGGAATCGCGGATGGATCCGGTGCTGGCGGCGTTTCGGGACCGGGTTTTATTTTTGAAGCATAATTTGAATGCGCAGGCGATCGCGTCGCTGGACGAGACGTCGGCGGAGTTGCAGGAGGATATTCGCAAGTTGATGGACGAGATGGATAAAGCGATCGAGGAGGCGAACGCGTTTATCGATTCGATGCGGGAGACGGCGGAGGGGTGAT
>CAZJCL010000063.1:0-3584 GCA_964544025.1 uncultured Opitutales bacterium
CCACTAAAGTAGGAGAACACCTTCCACTTTCCCACCTTCCCACCTTCCCACCTTCAAACCTTCCCACCTTTTAACCTTCAAACTTTCCAACTCCCCCGCCTTCCCTTACCGTTCTCTCCATGGATCTAAAGAAGCAACTCGGATACTTCCCCGCCCAACCCGCCTCCGCCAAGCCGGATCCCCGCGTCGTCCAGTACATCAACCTCAAACTCGCCGCCCTCGGCTGCTCCCCCTACACCGGCAACGGCCAAAACGAACTCAACGAAATCGCCGCCCCGCTTCTCGCCAACCACCGCGAAAAAGACCGCCTCCTCGCCGACCAGCGCTGCCCCGCCGACCAACGCATCCACGATTTCCTCACCCGCCACCTCGGCCCCCACGCCGAAGGCAAACAACTCCTCCCCGCCAAAAGCTTCGTCCTCGACCGCCACGGCCTCGCCCGCATCCTCTCCCTCCCCGCCGACGCCGACCATTTCAAATCCTCCATCGTCGAATCCTACCGCCTGAAACAAGGCGTCCTCCACAACCCCGCCTCCGACCGCCGCACCACCGCCGGCGTTTTCCACGTCGCCGACGGCGGCCTCCCCGTCCCCGGCGACAAAAAACAGGTCCCCCTCGGCGTCTTCGCCGAACTCCTCCAACACGCCGTCCGCGCCCCCCGCGAAAGCCTCCGCCTCCCGTTCACCTCCACCCAGGAAACCGAGGCCGAAACCTTCGTCTCCCTCCTTCTCCGCCCCACCGTCTGCCCCGCCGTCCACGGCGTCACCCCGCAAAAATCCTCCGAAATCCGCTTCTTCGCCCCCGGAAATCTCGTCAGCAATCTCGATTTCGTCGAATCCATCTTCGGCAACGCCGGCGACCCGTTCCTCCCCGAAAACGACGCCGCCCTCGACGTCGAACACTGGAGCGGCCACACCGGCTGCGTCATCCTCGCCCCGCACCTCGTCCGCCTCCGCAAAAAAGATCTCGGCCTCCCGCACCACGACGACGCCACCGAACGCCAGCGCGCCGACGGCATGTGCTGGAAAACCGAAGACGAACTCTACAACGACGGCGGCGCCTTCAAAATCACCTGCCGCGACGAATCCGGCGTCATGGTCACCCTCATCGCCGACAACTATTTCGGCTACTGCAAAAAAGAGGTCAAAACCCAGATCAGCTACGCCGCCAACCTCATGGGCAACGTCGAGGAGGAACACGCCGGCGGCGCCCTCGCCTTCCCCTCCTACGATCTCGGCGACGAGTTCCTCATGAACAGCCGCGTCCAGAAATACAACCACACCTTCGCCGAACAAGCCGAACGTTTCCGCGAAATCATGGACGTCCGCCCCGAAGGCTACGCGATCGACAAAAACCACCCCAACATCGTCTACGTCCCCAAAGACGTCCGCTTCAACCTCCGCACCCTCTCCGCCTCTTGGGTCAACGAGGACGGCACCGAACAAACCATCCGCCTCCACCCCGCCAAAACCTACGTCCGCCCCTCCGGCTACCAGATCCGCATGCAAAAATACCCCGGCCAAAACGAATGGCGGCTCATCGGCACCGTCGCCGAAGGCGTTTTCTGCCACAAACCGAGCACCGTTTCCGGAGGCGGAAAATCCGAAATCTCCAAACCGATTTCCGACGCCATCCTCCACGGCCCCGTCGTCACCGCCAACATTTCCGCCGACCTCGACCAGGTCGAAGCGATCCTCAACCGCAGCTACGACGACCGCTTCCGCCCCGGCATCGCCGACGACCGCCCTTCCCGCCCGATCCTCGGCTCCGACCGCTCCCTCGGCTCCGTCATCAAACTCCTCACCCCCTCCAAAACCGAATACACCGACGCCTACAACGACTGGCTCAAAAGCATTCCCAACTACATCAAAGAACTCGTTTTCGTCGTCAAACGCTTCTACCGCCCCGAATGGGGAGACGATTGGCGCTCCCATTTCCAAGTCAACCAGGTCAACGGACAACCCGGCTACGAACTCCGTTGCGACGGCAAAAAACTGATCGCCAACCAGATCCGCGTCGGCTTCGAAAAAGACGGCTCCTGGCGCGTCTTCGGCCTCCGCAGCGATTTCTCCCCCGCCTGGAAACTCCAGATGGAAGACGACATTTCCGCCTCCATCGTCGTCCCCACCAACCGCGTCGCCTGCGCCACCGAAAGCTCCGACAACCCGAGCGTCAAACTCGCCATCAACTGCGAATACCGCCTCTTCCAACGCCCCGACGACGCCATCATCCCCGGCTACGACCGCCAAACCGAAGCCGATTTCACCCGCCCCGGAAACTTCCTTTCCAACTACCAGCCCCTCCGCCCCGAAGACGCCCGCGCCATCCTCGACGACGCCGTCCTCTTCGACCGTTTCACCCGCCCCATGCAGGATCTCATCCGCGAAGCCGCCGAAATGACCGAACCCGAATTCTTCGGCTGCACCGCCAATCCGCGCCTCATCGACGGCAAACCCAGCAAAAACCCCCGCTACCTCCAGGACCGCCCCGACATCGTCCGCCAGGAAGACGCCTACCTCACCGAAATCGGCTACCGTTTCCTCTTCCGCCTCCCCTTCGGAAACCCGATCGAATACCCCGTCAACGCCGTTCTCCCCGGCCGCCGCAACAACCCGCCCGACAAAGAAAACAACATCCGGTCGCTCGCCGTTTTCAACCCGATCCATTACCTCGATTTGCCCGAACTCTTCATCGAGTTCACCGCCAGCATGACCGGCAAATCCCCCTCCACCACCGGAGCCGGCTCCGAAGGCGCCCTCACCAAAGGCCCCTTCAACGCCCTCCTCCCGATCACCGATCTCAACGCCGCCCTCGTCTCCTACATCCTCACCGGCTACCGCGCCTTCACCACCGCCGGCGGCTACATCGGCCCCAATTTCCGGATCGATCACGACGTCAGCCTCCTCGTCCCCGAAATCTGGTGCCGCATGAGCGAACAGGAGCGCAACCCCGATTACCTCATCGAAAACAACTTCCTCGAAAAAGTGGAAGACTTCGAGCACAACGGCCGCGTCGTCTGCGCCAGCCGCCTCGGCTACCGCATCACCGCCCGGTTCGTGAACTACTTCTTCGGACGCATGTTCACCAACCCCTCCGTCATCTTCACCGAAGAAATGCTCCGCCCCGAACTCCAAGACCTCGAAGTCTTCATCGACGGCGTCGACAACATCGTCGCCACCAGCCGCCGCGTCACCGAAAACTACTTCCACGACGGCTCCATCGACCTCGCCTGCCCGCCCCTCCGCGCCCTCCTCCACATCATGCGCGACGGCGACTACAACGGCCAAACCCTCGCCTCCCCCGAATTCCGCTCCCTCTTCACCCGCGAAAACCTCCTCGCCAGCGACTGGTACAAAAGCCGCCTAGAACTCCAGCAAGAACACGACATCGCCCTCGCCAAACGCCACCTCGCCTACCTGGACAACTTCCTCCAACGCCCCCACTACCAAGACATCACCGAAATCCTAAACCTCCCCGCCCGCCACGAAAAAATAAAAACCCACCTAACCCAAGTCTCCCGCCCCGAATATATCCAGGAACTCACCGGCTTCCTAGGCCGCGACCACCTCCGCCCCGGGTGAAGT
>CAZJCL010000063.1:3684-10089 GCA_964544025.1 uncultured Opitutales bacterium
AAAATCCAAAATCCAAAATTCTCAGAATCCCCTTCTCTTTCCCGCCATTATCCGCCAAAAATATCGCCATCTATGCGCGAATTGAACCTCGATACGATTAACCGCAAGGTGGCGGATTCCGGTTCCTGGGTCTCCCGGCTCCGCGAAGAAACCGGCAAAGTCATCATCGGCCAACGCTACCTGATCGACCGCCTCCTCATCGGCCTCCTCGCCAACGGACACGTTCTCCTCGAAGGCGTCCCCGGCCTCGCCAAAACCCTCTCCGTCACCACCCTCGCCGACTGCGTCCAGGCCCGTTTCTCCCGTATCCAGTTCACCCCCGATCTCCTCCCCGCCGACATACTCGGCACCCTCATCTACAATCCCCGCTCCGGCGAATTCACCACCCGCCAAGGCCCCGTTTTCGCCAACATCGTCCTCGCCGACGAAATCAACCGCGCCCCCGCCAAAGTCCAAAGCGCCCTCCTCGAAGCCATGCAGGAACGCCAGGTAACCATCGGCGATCAAACCTTCCCGCTCCCCACCCCGTTCCTCGTCCTCGCCACCGAAAACCCGATCGACCAGGAAGGCACCTACCCGCTTCCCGAAGCCCAGGTCGACCGCTTCATGCTCAAACTGAAAGTCGGCTACCCGTCCGTCGAAGAAGAGCGTCAAATCCTCGACCGCATGGCCACCACCGGCGAAAAACCGCGCGCCTCCGCCGTCATCGAACCCGCCGAAATCCTCGCCGCCCGCGAAACCGTCAACGAGATCTACATCGACCCCAAAGTCCGCGACTACATCGTCGAAATCGTCTTCGCCTCCCGCTTCCCCGAACGCTACCAACTCGACGAACTCAAAAACTTCATCCAATTCGGCGCCAGCCCCCGCGCCACCATCGCCCTCACCCTCGCCGCCAAAGCCTCCGCCTTCCTCCAGGGCCGCGGCTACGTCACTCCGCAAGACGTCAAATCGATCGCCCCCGACGTCCTCCGCCACCGCGTCGTCCTCACCTACGAAGCCGACGCCGAGGAAATCACCAGCGAGGCGATCGTCGCGAAAATTCTCGAAACACTTCCCGTTCCCTAAGGTCGTTTCCCACCGATGACCGACGAAGCGGAAAAAACGCGCGAAATCCTCCGACGCGTCCGGCAGGTCGAAATCCGCAGCCGGCGAAACGTCGACAACGCCCTCGCCGGCGCTTACCACAGCGTCTTCAAAGGCGCCGGCATGGATTTCGCCGAAGTCCGCGAATACCAACCCGGCGACGACATCCGCTCCATCGACTGGAACGTCACCGCCCGCATGGACCGCCCTTTCCTCAAAACCTTCAAAGAGGAACGCGAGCAAACCCTCCTCCTCATGGTCGATCTCTCCGCCTCCGGAGATTTCGGCTCCGTCCCCCAAAGCAAACGCGAACTCGCCGCCGAAGTCGCCTCCGTCCTCGCCTTTTCCGCCGCCCGCAACAGCGACAAAGTCGGCCTCCTCCTCTTCACCGACCGCACCGAACTCTTCATCTCTCCCCGCAAAGGCCGCCAACACATCCTCCGCGTCATCCGCGAAATCCTCTTCTTCAACCCCGCCCGCCGCGGCACCGATCTCCCCGACGCCCTCCGCACCGTCAACCGCGTCCTCAAACGCAAAGCGATCTGCTTCCTCTTCAGCGACTTTCTCACCGGCGACGCCCTCACCGGATTCCGCTCCTCCGAAACCGAAAAACCGGGCGACATCGAACGCCTCCTCCGCCTCACCGCCCGCCGCCACGACCTCATCTGCATCGAGCTAAACGACCGCCGCGAAACCGAACTCCCCGACGCCGGCATCATCACCCTCGAAGATTCCGAAACCGGCGAAATCGTCGAGATCGACACCTCCAACCGCCAATTCCGCGATCTCTACGCCGCCGAAAACCGCCGCCGCCTCGACGCCCTCGCCGCCCGCATGAAACGCATGGGCATCGACCACCTCCGCCTCCAAACCGGCGAACCCTACATCAACGAACTCCACCGCTTCTTCAAACGGAGGGAAATGCGCCGATGAATTTCCCCGCCCTCCAACTCCTCGCCCAAACCGAACTCTCCGACATCCGCGAGATCGTTCCCCAGCCCCCCGTCTGGCCGTGGATCGCCGCCCTCGTCGCGATTCTCCTCCTCGCCGCCTTTCTCCTCTGGAAAAAACGCCGCCCAACTCCCGCCGATTCCGCCCCGCCCGAATCCCCCCACGCCAAAGCCCTCCGCCTCCTCGCCGAACTCCGCGCCCGCGCCGAAACCCTCGACGACGAATCCTTCACCGTCGCCCTCTCCTCCATCCTCCGCCGCTACCTCGAAGAAGCCCTCCAACTCCCCGCCCCCGAACAAACCACCGACGAATTCCTCCAACACCTCCGCTCCGGCTCTCCCCTCGCCCCCGATCTCCAGCCCAACCTCGAAAACTTCCTCCGCCAAACCGACCTCGTAAAATTCGCCCGCCAACCCCTCACCCCCGACCAACGCGAAAACCTCCTCGAAACCGCCCGCCAAACCATCGACGCCACCCGCCCCAAACCCGAAGCCGAAACCGTATCCAAAACCCAACCCGAACCCGCCGCGCCCTGAAATGCTTTTCCGCTTCCTCCAACCCGAATTCCTCTGGCTCCTCCTGCTCGTCCCGCTCGCCGCCATTCTCGCCGGACGAAAAGGAAAACGCGCCACCCTCCAATTCCCCGCCACCCAAATCGCCGCCCAGGTTTCCCGCTCCATCCGCGCCCGCCCCGGCCGCGCCAGCGCCATCCTGAAAACCCTCGCCCTCGTCGCCGGAATCCTCGCCCTCGCCCGCCCCCAATTCGGCACCGAAAACCGCTCCCAACATTTCAACGGCATCGACATCCTCCTCACCGTCGACCTCTCCTCCTCCATGTGGGCCCACGATTTCGAAATCGACGGCGTCCGCCGCGACCGCCTCACCGCCGTCAAATCCGTCATGGAGGAATTCATCCGCGCCCGCCCCCACGACCGCATCGGCCTCGTCGCCTTCGCCGGACAACCCTACCTCGTCAGCCCCCTCACCATCAACCACGACTGGCTTCTCCGCCGCCTCGCCGACCTCGAAATCGCCATGATCGAAGACGGCACCGCCATCGGCAGCGCCCTCGGCTCCGCCACCAACCGCCTCCAGGAACAAGCCGGAAAAAGCCGCGTCGCCGTCCTCCTCACCGACGGAGCCAACAACCGCGGCGCCATCGATCCCATCCAAGCCGCCGAAGCCGCCGCCGCCCTCGACATCCGCGTTTACACCATCGGCGTCGGCCAACAAGGCGCCGCCCCCTTCCCCCGCCTCGACCAGCGCACCGGAAAACCGCTCCTCAACCAGCTCGGCCAAATGATGTTCGTCCAGGCCCAATCCGATCTCGACATGGAAACCCTCCAGCAAATCGCCGACCGCACCGGCGGCCGCTTTTTCCACGCCCGCAACATCCGCGAACTCGAAAACGTCTACGCCGAAATCGACGAACTCGAAAAAACCGAAATCGACGTCCGCGCCGCCGCCCTCTACCGCGACCGCTTCATCATCCCCCTCGCCCTCTGCCTAGCACTCTACCTCCTAGACTGGACCCTCCGCCAAACCCGCACCCGCCGCCTCCCATGAACAACTGGATGCCTCTCCCTGTCCCGGAGGGACTTAACCGGGCGCTTTCTATTGTCCCGCAAGGAACCAGCCGGATACCTCTTCCTCTCCCGGACGGATTTACCCGGACGCTTTTTCTCGTCCCCGACGGACTTATCCGGACGCTTTCTCTTGTCCCGCAAGGAATCACCAAGATGCCTCTCCCTGTCCCGGAGGGACTCCCGAAAATAACCCGGCGTTTCAACGCCGGGCTCCCATCCCCAACGAAAACAAGTCCCGGAGGGACGACTGAAACGCCCAATTTGTTTTCAGCCGTCCCATTCCCCAACACCCGATCCGCATCCGCCTAAATGATACAATTCGGCCAACCCATCCTCCTCTACGCCCTCGCCCTCGCCGCGATCCTCCTCCCGGCCCTCGCCTGGTGGAACTCCCGCCGCGCCTCCCGCCTCCTCCGCAACTTCGTCTCCCCCGAAATGGCCGCCCGCCTCACCGCCACCCTCAGCCGCCCCCGCCAACGCGCCAAAAACCTCCTCGCCATCCTCGCCTGCCTCCTTCTCCTCCTCGCCCTCGCCCGCCCCCAATGGGGAACCGTCACCGAAGAAATCGAGCTCCAAGGCATCGACATCCTCTTCGCCCTCGACACCTCCCGCAGCATGCTCGCCGAGGACTACCAACCCAACCGCCTCGCCCGCGCCAAACTCTCCATCCTCGATCTCGTCACCCGCATGAACGGCGACCGCGCCGGCCTCATCGCCTTCGCCGGCGACGCCTTTCTCCAATGCCCCCTCACCCTCGATTACAACAGTTTCCTCCTCACCCTCGACGCCCTCGACACCGACACCATCCCCCGCGGCGGCACCGATGTCGCCGCCGCCATCGACGAAGCCTCCGCCTATTTCGCCGACGCCGACCGCCAAAAAATCCTCGTCCTCATCAGCGACGGCGAAGATCTCGAAGCCAGCGGACTCCTCCGCGCCCGCGAAGCCGCCGACGAAGGCATCACCATTTTCACCGTCGGCGTCGGCAGCCCCGAAGGCGAACTCATCCCGATTCCCGGCCCTTCCGGCCAAACCGATTTCCTCCGCGATCACACCGGAAACCCCGTCGTCACCCGCCTCGACGAATCCAGCCTCCAATCCATCGCCCAAGCCGGAAACGGAATCTACCAACGCCTCGGCCCCACCGGACTCGACGAAATCTACACCGCCATCCGCCAAAACCTCGGCACCGAAACCACCGATTCCCTCATCCGCGAAACGCCCATCGAACGCTACACCTGGCCGCTCGCCCTCGCCCTCCTCTGCCTCGTCGCCGAATGGTCCCTCGGAAACCGCCGCCGCCAAACCCCCGCCCCCAATTCCGCCGCCACCCTCGCCATTCTCACCGCCGCGTTTCTCCTTTTTCCCACTCCCGCCGCCCAAGCCTCCGCCCGCCAAGCCGAAAAAGCGTATCACTCCGGCGACTACGAAACCGCCGCCGAACTCTGGTCCGCCGAAATCGAAAAAAATCCCGCCTCCGCCACCCTCCGCTACAATCTCGGCAACGCCCACTACCGCGCCGAAAATTTCCCCGCCGCCATCGACGCCTTCGAAACCGCCCTCCCCTTCGCCACCCCCGAACTCCAGGAACGCATTTTCCACAACCTCGCCAACGCCCAATTCCGCCTCGGCGAATCCCTCCGCGCCGAAGATCCCGCCCGCGCCCTCGCCCTCTGGCAAAGCGCCCTCCAAAACTACGAAAACGCCCTCGCCCTCAACCCCGCCGCCACCGACGCCGCCAACAACCGCCAACTCGTCCAAACCCAATTCACCCTCCACGGCGCCAAAATCGAAGTCGCCGCCCAACCGCCCGAAGGCGGCACCGCCACCGGCGGCGGACTCTTCCTCCGCGGCATGACCGCCCCACTCCGCGCCGAACCCAACCCCGGCTGGCGCTTCGCCGAATGGCAAGGCGCCGAAACCGAAAACCCGCAAAACCCCGAAACTTCCCTCGTCGTCCAAACCGACGCCCAACTCGTCGCCGCTTTCGTCGAAACCCGCCAACTCGAAGTCCTCTCCGCCGACGAATCCCAAGGCACCGCCGAAAAATCCGGCACCTACGATCTCAACGCCGACGTCCCCATCTCCGCCAAACCCGCCGACCATTTCGCCTTCGACCGCTGGATCTCCGACACCCTCGAAATCGCCGATCCCTCCGCCGCCGAAACCACCGTCAAACTCACCGCCGACGGCTCCGTCACCGCCACCTTCACCGACGCCTTCCACCTAGAAGTGAAATCCGATCCCCCCATCGCCGGAAACGTCGGCGACACCGGTTTCTACCGCATAAACTCCGAAGTTCCCATCCGCGCCGAACCCCGTTCCGAAGGCTTCGAATTCCTCGGCTGGCTCGGCGACAAAATCGCCGACCGCTACAAGTCCGAAACCACCGTCACCCTCGACGCCGACCGCACCGTCACCGCCCAATTCGAACGCCTCTGGAACCTCGTCGCCCTCCCCGACCGCGACGAATCCGGCACCGTCACCGGCGGCGGCAATTTCCCCATCGGCTCGACTCAACCCATCGAAGCCACCCCCAACGAAGGCTACACCTTCTCCCGCTGGTCCGGCCCCGGCGTCGCCGACCCCACCTCCCCCACCACCACCGTCACCGTCCTCTCCGAAGCCCACGACGTCATCGCCATCTTCGAACAAGACGAAAGCGACGACGAAAACCAAAACGAATCCGAAAACCCCGAATCCTCCTCCGACTCCGAAAACACCGGATCCGACTCCACCGACGATCCCTCCCATCAATCCCATCAATCCCCTCCATCCCATC
>CAZJCL010000063.1:10189-11523 GCA_964544025.1 uncultured Opitutales bacterium
TCCCATCAATCCCATCAATCCCCTCCATCCCATCCCGAATCCCCCGATCCCACCGAATCCACCGAATCCGAACCCCAACGCCAATCCCCCGAATCCGAACCCACCCGCGAATCCCCCGAAAACCTCACCGCCGAAGAAGCCCGTCAACTCCTTCAAATGTTGCGTCAGGACGAGCGCCGTTTACCGTTGCGCATTCGTCCACCCGGCGAAGACGAATCCACCACAGGCCGAGACTGGTAACCATGTTTCCCATTTCCAAAACCGATTTTCCCATGCCCGCAACGCGCCTCCTCGCCGCGCTCCTTCTCCTCTTCGCCGCCCTCCTCCCGGCCGCCGCGCACGCCCAAACCGTCGCCCGCGCCTCCGTCCAGCAACCCGTCATGGCCGTCGGCCAAACCAACACCTACTCCATCCTCCTCCGAAACAACACCCACAACCCCAACCTCCCGCCCCCCGCCGTCCCCGGCCTCCAATTCGCCCGCACCCACTCCACCAGCACCTCCGCCCAAATCATCAACGGCGTCGCCTCCAGCAACACCACCATCAGCTGGCGCTTCCAAGCCGAACGCCCCGGAAACTTCCTCATCCCCGAACACGAAATCGAAATCTCCGGCCAGCGCATCCGCGTCAACGCCGTCCACGTCGAAGTCACCGCCATGCCCGAAGAAATGCGCAACCGTTTCTTCCTCCGCTGGCAACTCCCCGATCCCCCCTTCTACGTCGGCCAAGCCATCCCCGCCACCCTCCAACTCTTCGTCCGCTCCGGCATCGAAGCCGGTCTCGGCAGCGCCCCCGAAGCCACCGCCGAACAATTCATCCTCACCCCCTTCTCCGAAGAACCCCGCCAACGCCAAGCCCAAATCGACGGCCGCCCCTACGTCGTCGTCGAATGGGAAACCGTCGTCACCCCGATCCGCCCCGGCCCCGGCGATCTCCCCGCCAGCCTCACCCTCGTCTACGCCACCGACGAAGTCCGCCGCGATTTCTTCGGCACCCGCCGCGTCCAGGAACAAATCCGCCTCACCACCGAACCCGTCGACTGGCAAATCCTCGACCTCCCCCGCGCCGGCCGCCCCGCCAGCTTTTCCGGAGCCGTCGGCACCTTCGAAATCGACTCCCAAATCTCCGCCCAAACCATCCGCGCCGGCGACCCGCTCACCCTCACTCTCGAAGTCAGCGGCGAAGGAAATTTCGACCGCATCCAAGCCCCCGAAATCCCTCCCGCCGACGGCTGGCGCATCTACCCGCCCCGCTCCCGCATGACCGAAAACGACGCCCCCTTCCGCGGCGTAAAAACCTTCGAATACATCCTCACCCCCCAAACCGCCACCCTC
>CAZJCL010000064.1:0-11521 GCA_964544025.1 uncultured Opitutales bacterium
GAAGCGGCTGGATGTGGTGGTCCTGCAACTTCGGCCGCATATGCAAGTGATCTGAATTACGAAGCGGCCGCGGCGGTCAGTTTGTTGGCGTCAGTTCGCTGGCGGCGGCTTCGTCGAGGATGAAGACGGTGTCGGGATGTTTCTGGAGGAAACTGGCCGTGACATCCTCGGTGACCGGGCCTTCGACGGCTTTTTTGACGATGGGAGCTTTGCCGTTGCCCCAAGCGAGGATGAAGATTTTGCGAGCGTCGAGAATAGAGGCGACTCCCATGGTGACGGCGTGGTGGGGGACTTTGTCTTCGCCGCCGAAGTTTTTCGCGGCGTCCTGGCGGGTGATCGGATCGAGATCGATCCTGCGGGTGCGGGAATCGCGGGTGGAGCCGGGTTCGTTGAAGCCGATGTGGCCGGTGCGGCCGATGCCGAGGATTTGGATGTCGATGCCGCCGGCGTCACGGATTTTTTGTTCGTAGGCTTTGCAGGCGGCGGAAACCTTGTCGGGGGCGACGGTGCCGCTGGGGATGTTGATGTTGGCGGGATTGATGTCGACGTGGTTGAAGAGCTGCTGGTGCATGAAGTGGAAGTAGCTCTGATCGTTTTCGCGCTCGATGGGGAAATATTCGTCGAGATTGAAGGTGACGACGTTTTGGAAGCTGAGGCCTTCTTCGCGGTGGAGGCGGATGAGTTCGGCGTAGAGTCCGAGGGGGGTGGAGCCGGTGGCGAGGCCGAGGACGGCGGTTTTGTTTTCGCTGGCGCGCTGGCGGATCAGCGCGGCGATTTCGCGGGCGACTTCGGCGCAGGCGGCTTCCGGGGAGGGAAAGGTGCGGGTGGCGATTTTCTGAATTTCGTTTTTCATGGCTGAAGAGCCGGCGGGGATGGCCGGATGTTTGTGAAGCGGTTATTTGTGCCGGAGATGGCGAGGTTTTTCAAAGCCTTTAATTTTGGCAGGCTACAGGCGGACAACGGGCGGGGCGTAACGGTTTTTTTCAGCCGTCCCTTCGGGACTAGTCTTTTTGGTTTTTCGATCCCCGGCGCTGAAGCGCCGGGTTATTTTCGATCGTCCCTCCGGGACTTGTGTGAACGAGAAGGTGGTGGATTTGGGGAAGCGTGCCGGTGGCGGATTTTCTCGGTATCGAGGGGGCGGGGGAGGGAGAAGGGGGCGGATTTTCTCGCTATTTGGTGGTGGGTGCGGGAGAAGAAGAGGAGTTCTTTTTGTTATGCCTGATTATCTTGTGAAGCTTTACGATTTGCCTGAGCTGGCTCCGGCTTTGGAGCGGGTGAAGGCCGGGGGGTATGAATTGCGGCGGGCGTTGACGCCGGAGAAATCAATCGTGGTGGATTGGGTGGGGACGCATTTTGCGCCGAATTGGGCGGATGAGTGCGAGGTGGCTTTCAGCAATCGGCCGGTTTCGTGTTTTATCGTAACCAAGGGAAATGAGGTGTTCGGGTTCGGGTGTTACGACAGCACGTGCAAGGGTTTTTTTGGTCCGACGGGGGTGGACGAGCGGGCGCGGGGGAGCGGGTTGGGGAGGGCGTTGTTGCTCGCGTGCTTACATGCGATGTGGCAGACGGGATACGCCTACGGGATTATCGGAGGCGGGGGCGGGGCGGTGGAGTTTTACAAGAAGGTCGCGAACGCGGTGGCGATCGAGGGATCGGAGCCGGGGTTTTATCGGGGGTTGTTGAGGAGGCGGTAGAGGGCCGGGGCGTGTAGTCATCGGCGAAGCGCCGATGCTACGTTTACCGAGGCGACGACCGGGAATCTTTAGTAGCCTTGGCGTTCCAGTTGGCGGCTGAGTTCTAGTTGGAAGGATTCGAGGTCTGCGGGGCTGGGTTGGTAGCCTTCCTGGATGGCGCGGAGCATGAGGCGGCCGGCGGAGTCGAGAGCCCAGGTGGAGGTTTTTCCGTCGCTGAAGGTGACCGAACCGCTGACGATCGAGCCGGGTTGCATGAGGCGATCGAGTTCGACGGAAACGGTGCCGGTTGGGCCTCCTTCGTCGATGAGTTCGGCGTCGGCGGCGACGGGAGACGCGTTTCCGTCGGCGTTTTCCGGGGGCGCGGGAGGTGTGTTTTCGACGAGGTCGAGATCGAGGTCGTCGACGAGGAAACGGGTTTCCATGAAGGTCAGCGTGAGGGAAAACTCTTCGGCGAGTTTCCGTTGGATGTCGGGAAGGCCCATGCCTTCTTTGACCCAGCTGGCGATGGTGGTTTTTTGTTCGTCGGTGAGATTCATGTGAAGGATCGGCTCAGTGGGAGCCGTTAGCTGTTTTTGATGATCTGGGCTTTCAGGTATTCGACGACACTTCGGATGGATTCGTCCTGTTCCATGAGATTTTCCACGGTTTTGCAGGCATACATTACGGTGCCGTGATCGCGTCCGCCGAAGTTTTCGCCAATTTCCTGGAGCGGAGATTTGGTGAGAACGCGGCTTAAATACATAGCGATCTGGCGGGGAAACGCAATGTTGGCGGGACGGCGGCGGCTGAGCATGTCGGAAGGACGGAGCTGGTAGTGCTCGACGACGCGTTTCTGGATTTTCTCGATGGTGATTTGCTGTTGGGCCTCTTCCTGGAGGACGTCGTGCAGGAGTTCCGCGACTTTGGCCTGATCGATGGTCCGGCCGGTGAGGGAGGCGTAGCTGGCGACTTTGATAAGGGCGCCTTCGAGGCGGCGGATGTTGCGGGTGATCCGTTCGGCGATGAAGTTGATGATTTCGCCGGGGACATTGAAGTTGAGGGCCTTGCCTTTACTCCGGAGGATCGCGGTGCGGGTTTCGAGATCGGGCGGCTGGATATCGGCGACCAATCCGCCTTGGAAGCGGGAGATGAGACGGCTTTCGAGTTTCGCGATTTCGCTCACGGGGCGGTCGCTGGAGAGGATGATCTGTTTTTGGGAGACGAAGAGATCGTTGAAGGTGTGGAAAAATTCTTCCTGGATCCGCTCTTTGCCGCTGAGGAAATGGATGTCGTCGATGAGGAGGATGTCGACGTTGCGGTAGCGCTGGCGGAATTTCGGCAGCGTGGCTTCCTGGATGGCGGTGATGTATTCGTTGGTGAATTTCTCGGAAGAGACGTAGGCGACTTTGGCGTGGGGGTTTTGTTTGAGGACGAAATGTCCGACCGCCTGCATGAGGTGGGTTTTGCCGAGACCGGTGTCGCCGTAGAGAAAGAGGGGGTTGTAGGCCTGAGCGGGAGCTTGGGCAACGGCGACGCAAGCGGCGTGGGCGAGCTGGTTGTTGTTGCCGACGATAAAGGTGTCGAAGACGTTGCGGGGATTGAGGATGCCGCTGCGGTTGGCGCGTTGCTCGAGATCGACGGAAGGGCGAGTGCGGGGGGCGGGGACGCGGGCGGGTTTCGGTTCGGCGACCTTTTCCGGCGCGGTGGCCGTTTGCGCAAGGCGGACGGTGGTGAAGGTGACGCGGACGGGGCGGCCGGCAACCTGGCTGTATTTCTCGGTGATCAGATCCTGATAGTTGTCCTGGATCCAGATCATGGCGAAGTCGTTGGGGGCTCCAAGGACCAGTTGTTCGGCGGATTCTTCGACGCAGCTGAGGGGTTCGAACCACATCTGGTAGACCTCGGCTGGGAAGAGCTGTTGGAGTTGGGCTTTTACTTGCGGCCAATAGGCGGCGTTGGTCAAAATCTCGGGCATCTGGGCGACGGGTGCTTGAATTTATTCACAAAGGGACCGGTGGGGGCGGACAGGCCGCAAAACCGCTTTCTCAAGCGGGTTGCGCGTAGTTGACTCATGCTGACGCGGGGTCGTGAAAATCCCCGCGGCGAATACGCTCGAAATCGAGTATAATCTTTGTAAGTCGTTGAACTTTATTTGGTTGTTAAGCACTGTCTGATGAAAAGCGAAAATATATCGGCGGCGGAGGCGGAGCCCCAACCGCGTTGAAAAAAGCAGTTCTCCGAAATTGGAGGCGCTTAGTAACCTCCAAAGCCGAATCCTTTTCAAGACCTAGTTTCTCACAAGTTATTCACAGCGGAATTGAGTATAACTTTTTTGATTTTTAAGTTGCGGAACGGAGTATGCCGCTGGAGCGAGAAAGGAAGCCGATTGGGCCGAAACCCGGAGAAAAGGCTAGGGAAAAGCCTTAGCGGATGGCACGGGTAATGCTTGAGCGGGGACAGCTTCCGGGGCGGGGTAAATGGGCGAGATATTTGGGGAGGATGCGGCGTCCTCCGGCGGTCGTTTCAGTTGGCTTGGCGGGCCATGTGGGCGATGAGGCGTTCGTTGAATTCGCGGGCGGAGTCGTGGCCCATTTTCTTCAAGGCCTGGACGAGGGCGGCGACTTCGACGAGGCGGCACATATCGCGGCCGGAGCGGACGGGAAGTTCGATGAAGGGGACCTTGTGGCCGAGGATTTCGTAGAAATTTTGTTCGAGGCCGGTGCGTTCCTCTTCCATGCCGGGGGTCCATTCCTGAAAATTGACGACGAGGTCGATGCGTTTTTCCATGCGGACGCTGCGGATTCCGAACATTTCGGCGACGTTGATGATGCCGATTCCGCGGCATTCCATGTAGCCGCGGTTGAGTTCGGAGCTGCGGCCGATGAGTTCCTGTTCGTTGATGAGGGAAATGTAGGTGAGGTCGTCGGCGACGAGGCTGTGGTTTCGCTCGATGAGGGCGAGGGCGCATTCGCTTTTGCCGACGCCGCTTTTCCCTTTGAGAAGGGTGCCGATGCCTTTCACGTCCATCAAGGTGCCGTGTTCGACGGTGGTCGGAGCGAATTCGTATTCGAGGGCGACGGTGGAGAGGTTGATGAAGTGCTTGGTGATCATCGGGGTGCGGAAGATCGGGAGACCTGTTTCTTCCGCGACCCGGAGAATCGCTTTGGTGGGGACGTAGCTGCGGGAGAGGATGAGGCAGGGGATGTTTCGCTTCACCAGTTCGCGGACCATCTGGTATTGTTTTTCCTCGTCAAAGCTGCGGAGGTAGGTCATTTCGGCCGCGCCGAAGACTTGGATGCACTTGTTGGAGAAAAACTTGTAGAAACCGGTCAGCGCGAGGGCGGGACGGTTGACGCTTCCTTCTCGGATGATCCGGTCGATTCCGGAGGCGCCGGCCATCAATTCCATTTTGAGCTTCTTGCCGTGGGTTTTGAAGAAGTGGGAAACGGTGATGCCTTTGGAGCGTTTGACCGGAGATTGCATGGGAGCCGGAAAATTAGAGATTGAAGTCTTCGCCGAGATAGAATTTTCGGCTTTGCGGATCGTTGATGAGGAAATCGCTGGTTCCTTCGCTGAGAACGCGGCCTTCGTAAATGAGGTAGGCGCGGTCGACGATGCGGAGGGTTTCGCGGACGTTGTGGTCGGTGATGAGGATGCCGATGCCGCGTTTTTTCAAATCGAGGACGATTTTCTGGACGTCGGCGACGGAGATCGGGTCAACGCCGCTGAAAGGCTCGTCCATGAGGAGAAAGCGGGGGTTGGTGACGAGGGCGCGGGAGATTTCGAGGCGGCGTCGCTCGCCTCCACTGAGCGTGTAGGCTTTTTGTTTGGAGAGATGGGTGAGGTGGAGGTCTTCGAGGTGGCGCTGGATGGTGGCTTCGCGTTGTTTGCGATCGAGCGGGAGGGTTTCGGCGATGGCGCGGATGTTTTCCTCGACGGTCAATTTTCGAAAAACGCTGGCTTCCTGCGGGAGATAACCGATGCCGAGGCGGGCGCGTTTGTACATCGGGAGTTTCGTCAGATCGGCTTCGTTCATGGAGACGCGTCCGGCGGTGGCGGGGACGAGTCCGACGATCATGTAGAACGTGGTCGTTTTTCCCGCGCCGTTGGGACCGAGCAAGCCGACGACTTCGCCGGCACGGACCTCGATATTGACGCCGTTGACGACGCGTCGTTTGCCATAGACCTTGACGAGTTCGTGGGTCGCGATGCGGGTGGCGGTGGAGAGATCCGGTTCGGGCGCGGTTTCGGGAAGGTTGGCTGGAGAATTTTCCATGAATCGCGTCAGCGTTTTTCGGTTTCGGTGCCGAGATCGGGCAACGTCGGGAGAACGATGCGCGCGCGTTGGCCTTCTCCGCTTTCGACGATGGCTTGGGCTTCGCCTTGGATGAACGTGATCCGGAAACCGCTGACGTTTCCTTGTTCGTTGCGGATGACGGGGGATTCGGTCAATACAATGCGGCCTTCGATGAGAAAGATTTCGGCGCGACCGGCGCGTCCTTCGCGGCCTTCCTGCTCGATGTGGACGTTTCCGGTGGCGATGATTTTTTCCATGCGGCCGATTTCGGGCGGGCCGCTGGTGGCGGCGGGCTGTTCCTCGCGGGTGGAGAAGACCTCCATGCGGTCGCAGCGAACGACGAGATTGTTGCCGGTGACGACGATGTTTCCGGTGAAAACGAAGCGGGTGCCGGTGTCGCCGGTGACCATTTCAGCGTGGTCGGCTTCGATGACGGTGGGGATGATGGGTTGGGGGGCGGCGGGTTTCGGTTCGGCGGTTTTTTCGGGGGAATCTTCGGTTTCCGGGAGTTCGGGCGCGGGGGATCGCGCGGGGACAGATGCGTCGGTGTTCGCTTCGGCCGATTCCGGGGAATCAGGCTGGGCGGAGACGATCGAAAGCGGGAGGAACAAGGAGCCCGCGGTGAGCAGTATTCGCAAAGGGAAGGTCATTGGATGATGCCGCTTAGCTCTTCAAAAAACGTTACTTTCACGCGTTCGTCAATCACCACGCGGTTCTCGTCGCCGTCCCATGACCAGCGTTGGCCGCGGACTTCGAAGTTGTCGCCGAGGACGGTGATGGTTTGGTCTCCGACGGCGCGGTTTTCCTGGATGAGCATGGAGGCGCGGGGGCTGAGAATTTCGGTTTCGACGAGATTGGGGACTTCTTTGGAATAGACGAGGAGGTGCATATCGACGACGTCGACGCGGTTTTCGTTCACGTAGAGGCCTTGTTTGCCGCGCAGATCCCAGATGCGGTAGCCGTCGTCGCCGAACATGGGGAGTCGGAAATTGATGACGGGGGCGTCGGGAACCATCTGGGCGGTGGCGAAGGCGGTGGCAAACGCGCAGGCGAAAAGGGCGGCGGCGATCCTGGTTGCGCGATAGAAACGGCGGGGGAGACGCGGTGATCGGGCGCGGCGGGCGGCGGCGGATTTTCTGCGGGAGGGCGCTGGGGCCGGTGGTTGCATGAGATTTTGGACCGGCGGGAAGGTCAGGAGTTTCGCGCTTGGAGGATGTGGTCGCAGATTTCGCGGACGGCTCCGTGGCCGCCGGTTCGTTTGGTTACGACTTGGGCGGCGGCGAGCGCTTCGGGAGTGGCGTTGGGGACGCTGACGGCGATTCCGGCCCAGGCCATGGCGTGGAGATCAACGATGTCGTCGCCCATGTAGCAAACCTGGTCGGGCTGGCAGTTCAGTTGGGCGGCGAGTTCTTGGAGGATTTCGCGTTTTTCGCGGCTGCCTTGGAAGAGGTGCGGCACTTCGAGCTCGGTGGCGCGGACGGCGGTGGCTTCGGAAACGCGGCCGGAAATCCAGGCGACGGTGATTCCGGCGGCGGCGAGGCGTTTGAGTCCGAGGCCGTCGAGAATGGAGAAGTTTTTCCCTTCGATGCCGTTGCTGAAGACGGAGACGGTGCCGTCGGTGAGGACGCCATCGACATCCATGGCGAAGAGACGGATGCGTGCCCAGTCGGCGGTTGCGATTGTTTTCATAAAGAGAATTGCGTGGCGCGGGCGCGGTGGAGCGCGTTTGGCCGTTGCGAAGGTTTTCCGGGGGGCGGGGGAGAGGCAAGGGGAATTTTGGATTTTGGATTGGGAGATTTTGGATTGGGGATTGGGGGCTTGAGGATTTGGGAACAGAAGGTGGGGAAGGGTAGCGAAGGAATTTGGGATTGGGGAGAAGGGAGGGCGGAGGTTTGAAACCGCGACGGGCGCGAAGTGCGCGAAGTGGGGGAAAAGGGGCGGGATATTGAGTTGGGGCGCGGTGGTGGGGCGGGTTTTTTCTCACGCTGGAAGCGTGAGCCACGTTGTTGGGATTTGGGTTGCCGGGTTGGGGGTGGGGGCGTTCTTTAAGGAAATGGCAACGGGTGCTCAGGGGGAGGTGGCGGAGAATTTGCGGGAGGTGGGGCGGTATTCGCGGATCGCGGGGGCGCAGGATCATGGGTTGGTGGTGTTGTCGATGGGGGTGCCGTATTGGCTGATGCCGGCGGAGGGGGGCGGGTATTGCTTGTTTGTCGAGGAGCAGCATTTGGCGTCGGTGCGGGAGCAGTTGGGGAAATTCGAACGGGAGAACCGGTATTGGCCGCCGCGGGAGGATTTGTTGCCGCGGGACAAGAGTTCGGTGGGGTCGATCGCGTTTTACCTGTTGTTGATCTGGGGCGTTTTTCTGGTTTCGAGCGAGGAGCTTTTGCGGCGGGGGATGGCGTCGGAGGAGGCGATTTTGGGCGGGGAATGGTGGCGGGCGATCACGGCGCTGACGTTGCACGCGGATTGGGCGCATTTGGCGGGGAATTCGGCGGGGGGATTTTTGTTTTTCGCGCTGGTGTTTCGGTCGTTCGGCGTGGGGTTGGGGTGGTTGGCGATTTTTCTGTCGGGGGCGTTGGGGAATCTGATTAACGCGTGGATTTACGCGGGGTCGGGGCATAATTCGATCGGGGCTTCGACGGCGGTTTTCGGGGGATTGGGGATTTTGGTGGGGTGCCGGCTGGTGCAGCAGTTTCGGTTGACGCGGTGGAAATGGCCGCGGTTTTTGTGGGCGCCGCTCGGGGCGGGGGTGATTTTGTTGGGGTTTTTGGGCGCGGGCGGGGAGCGGACGGATGTTTTGGCGCACGCTTGGGGGTTCGCGGCGGGGGGCGGATTGGGGGCTTTGGGCGCGGCGGTTCGGTTGGATGAGCGGCGGGGGAACGTGTTGTTTCAGCGGGCGGCGGGATGGGCTGCGTTGTTGGCGGTGATGGGGGCGTGGGTTTTGGCGTTGCGGTGAGGGCGGGGTGCGGATGGGGCACAGAGGCTGATGCTCGGGATTTAACAGAAGGTAGCAAAGGGAGCGAAGGCGGGGGGATTTGAGCGGAAGGCGGCGAGAAGGGGCCCTTAAATCACGGAAGACACGGACGAACGAAGTGGAGATGGCGAAGCAAACCACGGAGAGCTTGGGCTTGGGGTGGGACCACAGATGGCACAGATGGGCACAGATGAGGCGGGATTTGGAGCAGAGTCAGGGAAGGGGGATTTGGGTTTGGCGGGTGATCATCGGAGTTGATGCTGCCGATAGTCGATAGTCGATAGTCGATAGTCGATAGCCGATAGCCGATAGCCGATAGTCGATAGCCGATGGGGATAGTCGACAGACGATAGGCGATAGCTGATGACTGATAACCAGAAGCCGAATTGACAGGGGGGCGGGGGGTGGCAGAATGCGGGGCATTCGCATGCGCCAGATTATTCCTCAGAAAAATCGTTGGTTTCTCCCCGCTTTGGTTTTCCGGTTTTTGTTGTTTGTGGTGGTTCGGGCGATGTACCGGGTGAGGGTGCGGGGGAGGGAGAATGTGCCGGGAGAGGGCGGGGTTTTGGTGATTTGTAATCATCTTTCCTATATGGACGCGCTTTTGTTGCAGGCGGCGTGTCCGCGGTTTTTGCATTTTTTGGCGGCGGAGGATTTGTTTCGGGATTGGCGGTTCGGGTGGTTTTTGCGGTTGATGGGGGTGACGCCGGTGTCGCAGCGGAACGCGCGGGGGGCGATGCGGGAGGCGGCGGAACTGTTGCGGAGAGGGGAGGCGGTTTGTCTGTTTCCGGAGGGGCAGATTAGCCGGACGGGGAATTTGCAGCGGTTGAAGCCGGGGTTTGTGTGGCTGGCGGAGGAGGCGGGGTGTCCGGTGTTGCCGGCGGTGATCGACGGGATTTGGGGTTCGGTTTTTTCGTTCGCGGGGGACCGGTATGGCGGGGAGGGGCCGCTGGGGTGGCGGCATGAGGTGCAGGTTAGGTTTGGTGCGAAGGTGGGAAGGTGGGAAGGTGCGAAGGTGGAGTTGGGGGAGAGGGCGCGGGTGGCGTTGTTGGATTTGGCGGCGGAGGCGTTTCGGGAGCGGTCGAGTTTGGGGGGGAGCGTGGCTTGGGGGGCGGTTTGCGGGTTGGCGAAGAGGCCTTGGAAACGGCAGTTGGTGGATACGTTTCCGGCGCGGCGGGAGTTGTCGCGGGGGAAATTGCTGGGGGTGGCGCTGGCGTATTCGCGGGTGTTGCGGAGGACGGTTTCGGAGAAGCGGGTGGCGATCGTTTTGCCGCCGGGGGCGGGCGGGGCGATCGCGAATCTGGCGGTGGCGCTGGCGGGGAAGTCGCCGGTGAACATGAATTTCACGGCGGGGCGGGCGGCGACTTTGGCGAGTTATCGGAAGGGGGAGATCCGGACGGCGATTTCGGCTCCGGCGATGGAGGCGAAGGTGCCGGATTTTCCGTGGCCGGAGCGGAAGATCGATTTGGCGGGCGAGTTGAAGGGGATCGGGAAGGGGCGGTTGTTGGGGTGGGTTTTGCTGGCGTATTTGTTGCCGGGGCCGGTTTTGGCGCGGATCGCGGGAGTGGGGAGAACGGGCGGGGAGGCGGAGGCGGCGTTGCTTTTCACGAGCGGGAGTTCGGGGGAGCCGAAGGGGGTGGCGCTGACGCACCGGAATGTTTTGGGGAATATCGAGCAGGTTTGCGGGGTGAATTTTCTGCGGGGAAACGATGTGTTTTTGGCGTCGTTGCCGTTGTTTCACAGTTTCGGATTTACGGTGACGTTTTGGTTGCCGTTGCTGCGGGGGATTCCGGTGGTGACGGTGCCTTCGCCGCTGGACGCGCGGAAGATCGCGGAGGCGGTGAGCGGGGAGGGGGTGACGGCGGTTTTCGGGACGCCGACGTTTTTGCGTCCGTATTTGCGGAAGATCGAGCGGGAGGAGTTTCGGTCGGTGCGGGTGGTGGTGACGGGGGCGGAGAAGTTGCCGGGGGATTTGCGGGAGGCGTTTGAGGAGAAATTCGGGGTGCAGGTGGTGGAGGGGTATGGGTTGACGGAGACGTCGCCGGTGGTGAGCGCGAATTTGCCGGATCCGCGTCCGACGCGGAGCGGGAAGCGTCAGGCGGGCGGGGCGGCGGGTTCGGTGGGGCGGCTGTTTCCGGGGATGACGGCGCGGATCGCGGACGAGGAGGCGGCGGCGGGGAGGTCTATTTTCGAGCGGGGGATGTTGTTGTTGCGGGGGTGCAATGTTTTTGGCGGGTATTTGGAGGATGAGGAGGAGAGCGGGCGGGCGTTTCGCGACGGGTGGTTTGTGACGGGGGATTTGGCGCGATTCGATGAGGACGGGTTTTTGTATATCGAGGGGAGGTTGTCGCGGTTTTCGAAGATCGGCGGGGAGATGGTGCCGCACGGGACGGTGGAGGAGGCGATCCGGGAGGCGATGGGATTGGACGCGGAGACGCCGCAGGTGGTGGTGATGGGGATACGGGATGAGGAAGGGCGGGAGCAGTTGGCGGTG
The DNA here is from genome assembly GCA_964544025.1 of uncultured Opitutales bacterium. Lineage (GTDB taxonomy): Bacteria > Verrucomicrobiota > Verrucomicrobiia > Opitutales > T3Sed10-336 > CAZJCL01. The sequence continues at coordinate 11,439 of CAZJCL010000064.1, forward strand.
TTGGCGGCGGTGGAGATCGACGCGGGGGAGATGCGGCGGCGGTTGCGGGAGGCGGGGTTGCCGAATCTTTGGGTGCCGAAGTT
>CAZJCL010000065.1:0-2305 GCA_964544025.1 uncultured Opitutales bacterium
TCGGAGGGGAGGTGTTGGAGGTTCGAGGGTGGTTTGCTGGCACCCTTTTCGGGGTGCAGAGGGTTTTTTGTTGGATTCTGGTGGTGTTGATCGTTGCTCGCTTAACCACCGGCGGCAGGCTGTGATCCCTGTCGGGATCGGTGTGATTGGCTTCCTTGACTGACGCTTCGCCGGTTGCGAGCCGGGGGCGGGCGGCGGGGTTAGCCTAATGGGGGACTTGGGAGGATTGGCTCTGGTTTTAACCACTAATGGACACGAATTGACACGAATTTTTTGAGGGACTTATGCTCTGTTTTTTGACCACGGAATACACGGAATACACGGAAAAGGTGATTGGTGGCGACGGGTTCTAGCCGAGTGGGGGGAGGGGGCAGTCTAGGGTGTCGGCGATGGCGCGGAGGAGTTCGGCTTCGGCGGGGTCGACTTGGCCGTCGTGGATGATTACGGCGGTGGCGGCGGCGAGGAGTTGTTTTTTAACGGGAAAGGAGGCGGTTTCGAGTTTGGCCAGGGCCTGGGCGATGCGGTCGAGGGTGCATTCGGAGAAGGGATAAAAGCGGATTTGGTCGCCGATGCCGGGGAGGCGGTGGGCGGCGGAGGCGAAGGCTTGGGGGGCGTTTTTGTCGCCGACGTGGGCGAGGGCGGAGAGGAGGAGGGAGAATTCCGGGACGAGTCCGGCGGCGGCGTAGTATTGGGTGGCGGGGCGTTTGCCTTGCTGGAAATAGCGTTCGAGGTGGCGGACGATGACTTTTTCGAGAGCGAATTCGAAGAGGGTGAGTTCCTGGTCGCTGGCGATGAGTTGATGGACTGCTTGGCGGAAGATTTTGAATTGGGCGGGGGAAATTTGGCGAAGGGCCGGCATGGCGAGGTCGGCGAGAGGGAGACGGAGTTCGGGCGGGAGTTGCTGGACGTGTTGGGAGAGTTGGACGACTTCGCGGGCGACGGCGTCGAGGGAGTGTTCGCGGATGATTTGGAGTTGGCGTTCCGTCAGTTCGGGATCGGTGGAGAGGATCAGGGAGTAGACGACGGCTTCGGCACCGGCGGCGGTGCGGACGGCTTCTTTGAGTTTCGCGGGGATTTGGCCGATGAGGGTTTCGGCGCGGGCAATTTTTTGGGAATCGAGCGTGCCGATGGTGGCGAGGAGCGCGGCAGCTTCGATCGGGAGCGACTGGGTGAGTGGCTGGAAGGCGCCGGAGGGGATGGGCGGCGGTTTGGAAGCGGATTTTTCGTGGGCGGGGCGGGGGCGTTTTTTCGGGATGATCCAGCTTTTGCCGTCGAAGGAAGGGTCGATGGCTTTGATGCGTTTGGCGAGGGGCGGGTGGGTGGAGAAGATGTTGGTGAAGGAGGAGGTGAGGCCGTTGGCGAAGAAGAGGTGGCTGGCTTCGACGGCGTGTCCGTCCATGATGCGGGAGCCGAGGACGGAACCGCCGATTTTTTTGAGAGCGCCGGAAATGCCGTCGGGGTTGCGGGTGAATTGGACGGCGGCGGCATCGGCGAGGTATTCGCGCTGGCGGGAAACGGCGGCTTGGATGATGCGGGAGAAAAAGACGCCGACGTAGCCGATGATCATGAGGGCGACGGCGAGAACGATGATGAAGAAAATAATGCCGCCGGCTCCTCCGCCTTCGCGATCGTTGCGGCTGCGGCGTCCGGAACTGGCGGCGACGGCGGTAAACCGCATCGAGCGGAGGATCATGAAGCCGATGAGGTGGATGAGGAGAATGCCGTTGAGGACGCCGATGAGGCGGATGTTGAGGCGCATGTCGCCGTTGAGGATGTGGCTGAACTCGTGCGCGATGACGCCTTGGAGCTCGTCGCGGGTGAGTTGTTGCATGCAGGCTTTTGTGACGGCGACGGCGGCGTCGCTCGGGGTGTAGCCGGCGGCGAAGGCGTTGATGCCGTTTTCCCGGTCGAGGACGAAGATTTCAGGAACGGGGACGCCGGACGCGATGGCCATTTCCTCGACGACGTTGACGAGTTTTCGTTCGTCGGGATCGACGGTGGCGGGATCGACGCGGCGGCCGCCGAGCATGTAGGCGACGGAGCTTCCGCCGGAGCGGAGGTGGAGAATGCGGTAGAGGGAACCGAGGAAAATGAGGGCGGAGGTGCTGCCGGCGACGATGAGGAAAACGTCGGGGTGCCAGAGCAGGTGTTCGCGTTTCAGGTCGAGTCCGGCGTAGTCTCCGGCGAAGAGCGCGACGAAATAAATCGCGGCGATCATGCAGGCGACGGCGACAATGTAGAGAAGGAGCAGGCGACCGGTGCGGCGGCGGGCGCGGTGTTGCGACTCGAAGAAATCCATGCGGGA
>CAZJCL010000065.1:2405-3539 GCA_964544025.1 uncultured Opitutales bacterium
CTAGAACTTCACGTCGGGGGCTTTGCGTTCTTCGGCGCTGTCGAGTTGGAAGAGTTGGGCTTCCTGGAAATTGAACGCGCCGCCGACGATGTTGTTGGGGAAGGTTTCGCGGGCGGTGTTATAGGTCATGACGGAGTCGTTGTAGGCCTGGCGGGCGAAGGCGATTTTGTTTTCGGTGGAAGTCAGCTCTTCGGTGAGCTGCATCATGTTTTGGTTGGCCTTGAGATCCGGATACGCTTCGGAAAGGGCGAAAAGACGTCCGAGGGTTCCGGTGAGGGTGGCTTCCGCGCCGAGAAGGCCTTGCATCGCTTTCGGATCTTCGGGGTGGGCGGCGGCTTTGTCGCTGGCGGCGCTGGCCATGTTGCGGGCCTGGATGACGGCTTCGAGGGTTTCGCGTTCGTGTTTGATGTAGCCTTTGGCGGTTTCGACGAGGTTGGGGATGAGGTCGTAGCGGCGTTTGAGTTGGACGTCGATTTGGGAGAACGCGTTTTTGAAGCGGTTTCGCAGGGCGACGAGGCGGTTGTAGATGCCGACGACGAAGAAGGCGAGGAGGATGAGGAGGGCGAAAACGATGAGGAGGACGATCGTGGATGTGCTCATGACGGTGGATTCTGTTTTTTAGACAAGTTCAAGAGTGGTTCGATGAGTAGCTCGAAGAACGTGCAACTTGTTCTAAATGAGGCAGGTAATTTGGCGAGTTTTTTTTGGGGCGGGGCGGAGGATGTGAGGGGAGGTGTGGGCTCTGTAGGGGGGATTAACCACAGATGACACAGATGAGCACAGATATCTGAGATAGGTGTTTGGAGGAAAGATGAGAGGCTTGGGCTCTGTGGCTTGGGATCTGGAAAGGGCTGAAGCCGTCACTCCTACCTTGGGCTCGGTTGCTTTGGCTCGGGGAAGGGCTGAAGGGGGATTTTGGGGAGTGGTTGCCCGGCATGGATTCGAACCATGACAAACGGTACCAAAAACCGTTGTGCTACCATTACACCACCAGGCAATGAAAGGCGAAACTGTAGCGGACTTGGGCGGCGGGAGTCAAGAGAGTTGGGCGAGATTTTTTCGGGAAATTGGGCCGGTCGTTCTCGCGGGAGAGGCGCGGCGGCCGGAGCGATTTCTGTTGAGTGGCGGGAGGGG
>CAZJCL010000065.1:3639-6617 GCA_964544025.1 uncultured Opitutales bacterium
GGGAGAGACGGTTTACGATCCGTTTATGGGGCGGGGGACGACTTGTTTGGAGGCGGCGTTGTTGGGGCGGATTCCGTTCGGGTGCGATGTGAATCCGTTGAGCCGGATGCTGGTGGAGCCGCGATTGGCGCCGCCGCGGTTGGCGGAGGTGGCGGCGCGGTTGGGGGAGATCGATTTTGGGCGGGAGACGGAGACGCGGGAGGATTTGCTGGTGTTTTATCATCCGGCGACGTTGCGGGCGATCGGGGCGTTGCGGGCGTATTTGCTGGAGCGGGCGGAATCGGGGGAATTCGACGCGGTGGACGGCTGGATCCGGATGGTGGCGATCAACCGGTTGACGGGGCATTCGGCGGGTTTTTTCTCGGTTTATACGCTGCCGCCGAATCAGGCGGTTTCGGTGAAGTCGCAGATCCGGATCAATGAGCGGCGGAAGCAGACGCCGCCGGAGCGGGATGTGGCGGCGATCATTTTGAAGAAGAGCCGGCAGTTGCTGAAGGAGTGTTCGGAGGAGACGCGGGGGCGGTTGGCGCGGGTTTTTGCCGGGCGGAAATTGCTGACTTCGGCGGCGGATGCGACGGCGGATTTGGCGGATGAATCGGTGGCGTTGGCGGTGACTTCGCCGCCGTTTCTGGATGTGGTGGATTACGCGGGGGATAATTGGTTGCGGGTTTGGTTCGCGGGGATCGACGCGGAAAGCGTGCGGATCACGATGGCGAAGAAGGTGGAGGCGTGGGAGCGGGAAATGGAGAAGGTTTTCCGGGAGTTGAAACGGGTTTTGCGGCCGGGGGGGCATGTGGCGTTCGAGGTGGGGGAGGTGCGTTCGGGGAAAATCCGGCTGGAGGAATCGGTGATTCGATGCGCGGGGCGGACGGGTTTGCGGTCGCGGCTGGTGTTGATCAACGACCAGGAATTTACGAAAACGGCGAACTGCTGGGGCGTGGACAACGGGCAAAAAGGAACGAACACGAACCGGATCGTGGTGTTGCGGAAGGAGTGAGTCGGCGGGGCGGCGGATTCGGCGTCAGACGAGGCTGCGGCCGTTGTCGACGAGGAGGATTTGGCCGGTGATGGAGCGGGCTTTTTCGGAGGCGAGGAAGAGGACGGCGTCGGCGATGTCGGCGGGGGTGGAGAAGCGTTGGAGGGGGGATTTGGCGGCTTCGGCTTCGAGGCGTTCGCGGTTTCCGGTGTGCATGCCGGTGTCGGTGAATCCGGGGGCGACGGCGTTGACGCGGATTTTCGGGGCGAGGGTTTTGGCGAGGCTGACGGTGAGGTTGTGGACTGCGGCTTTGGAGGAGGAGTAGTCGACGGTGGTCGGCTGGAAGGCGCGCATGGAGCCGATGTTGACGATGACGCCTTCGGTTTCGGCCCGGCGGAGGACGAATTCGCGGGTGACGAGGTAGGGGCCGACGGTGTTGACCTTGAGGAGTTCGAGGAATTTTTCGGCGGTGACGTCGGGGAATTTTTCGCGGTTCACGATGCCGGCGTTGTTGACGAGGATGGTGGGGGCGGCCCAACGGGTTTCGATTTCGTTGAAGAGGTTGGCGATTTGGGCGGGGTCGGAGGCGTCGGCTTGGATGGGGAGAACGCGGTCGGGGAATTGGGCGGCGATTTCTTCGGCGGCTTTTTGGGAGGAGCGGTAGTTGAGGGCGACGCGGGCGCCGGCGCGGGCGAAGGCTTCGACGCAGCCGCGGCCGATTCCGCTGGCGCCGCCGGTGACGAGGACGATGTCGTGGGAGAAATTCATAAGGTGGAAGTGCTTTAAGGTGAAAATGCTTTAAGTGATTTTAACCACGAATGGACACTAATCGACACGAATTTTTGGGATGTGTTTTTGGAGGAGGTTTTGGAGGGTGGGGCGGATTTGGGCGGCGAGGTTTTCGTTGGCGTAGGCGATCCAGGAGATGGGGGAGGTGGTGTCGAGGGGGGCGTCGAGGGGGGCGCCGGTCGGGGTTTCGAGAATGCCGCCTGCTTCGGTGAGGATGAGGCCGGTGCAGATGTCGTAGGGGTGGCAGACGAGGGAGGAGGGGAAACCGGCGGCGGCGAGGATTTCGGGGCGGATGTCGGCGATCATGCGGTCGCGTCCGGCGAGGATTTCGTAGATTTGGCCGCCGGTGCTGATGTATTGGTCGTCGAAAATTACGGGGGAGGTTTCGCGGCCGAGGCCGTGGATTTCGCTCCAGAGGTCTTCCTCGATTTTGGCGATGAGGGATTTTCCTTCGGGGAAGAATTTGCAGAAGCTGGCGAAACCGTGGGCGAAGGTGCGGGCGGAGGAGGGGGCGAGGCGGATCGGGGTGCGGGAGTTGTCGGCGAGGGAGATGCGGTGGGCGACGATTCCGGCGGGGCCGCAGTCGCGGCAGGCGCTGATTTGGTCGGCGAGGGTTTGTTTGGAGGGCGGGAGTTCGGTCATGGCGGCGACGGCGATTTCCGAGAGGCGGGGGCGGCGGCCGTTTCGGGGGGCGAAGGCGGCGAGCGCCCAAGCGGAGCGTTTGTCATGCATGAGGTTTCGGGTGCCGTCGATGGGGTCGAGGATGACGGTGGCGACGGTGTTTTCCAGGTTCGCGGAGGGCGGGAAAGTGACGGGGTTTTCGTCTTCGATGCCTTCCATGACGACTTCGACGGGCCATTTGTGCGGCCATTTCGTGGAGAACCAGTCGAGGATCGCTTCTTCGCTGAATTTGTCGATTTGGTAGATCGTGTCGGCGGCGGTTTCTCCGGCGACTTCGGAGAAGGTGGCGGCGAGGCCGTCGTTTCGGGCGCGGATGACGCGGTCGCGGATGGTGTCGCCGAGTTGGCAGAGGAGGTGGCGGATGGATTCGAGGTCGGCGGAGGAGAAGATCATGCGGCTTATTCTACAGATGGGGCGGATGGAAGGGAGGAGAATCGGCGTGGCGTTGGAGGCGGATGGGGTTCTGAGGAGGGTTCACCACGGAGACGCGGAGGGCACGGAGGCTTGGGGTCGGGATTTTGACAAAAGGGAG
>CAZJCL010000065.1:6717-11470 GCA_964544025.1 uncultured Opitutales bacterium
GGACGTAGCGGGTGTGGATTTCGGGGAGCATTTCCAGGATGTGGTCTTGGCCGGCGATTTCGGTTTGTTCGATGGTTTCGCGGAGGAGGTCGAGGGTGATGTCGGCGAGGGCGGGGACGGAGATGGGGGCGTAGCTGATGTGCCAGGGTTCGGTGGAGATTCCGCCTTGGTAGGTTTTGTAGGGGAGGAAAAAGCCGAAGCGGGTCATGTTTTCGGCGAGCCAGAGGTGGAGTTTGTGGAAGATGCCGCCTTTGCGGTATTCGACGGGGAGGAGTTGGACTTCGTAGCCTTCGGGGCGGGCGGCGGCGTCGATGACGTCGATTTCGGTGCCCCAGTGGTGGCGGCTGGCGCCGGGGAGGGCGGACCAGTTGAGGATGGTGCGGGCGAGGTCGGGCCCGGCGAGTTGGGTGCGGTCGACGACGTTTCCGTGGATGTCGTGGAGGCGGCGATTGCCGTTCCATTTGGTGTTCCAGATGGAGGCTTGTTTGGCGAAATCGCGGAAGACGCTGATGGGGGTGAGGTCGATTCCGTCGCGGGCGGCTGCTTCGCGCATTGCGGCGAACGGTGCGGCGACGTCGCGGTGGAACGGCATGGCGGGTTCTCCGGCGGGGATGATGTGGGTGGCGGCGCGGCCGGTGAGTTCGAGCGGATTCATGGTGGGGAGCGGAAGCCGGTATTTAAAAAGAATTTAAAAGATCGGTTTGACCGGCGCGTGGCTCATGATTTGTTGCTGGCAAGCTTGACGTTTTAAATCGATGGAATTGATGATCACCCTGCCTTAAGCAGCGAGTTGCCGGAGATTTCAGCCTTTTTGCCAGAGATTTTGGCGGGGCGAAACGCGGGCAAAATCACTGTAGCGAGGAAGAGCAAATGTTTATCGATGAGGTTACAATATCCGTCAAGGCCGGCGACGGGGGACGAGGTTGCGTGAGTTTTCGCCGGGAGAAGTTCGAGCCGTTTGGCGGGCCGAACGGGGGCGATGGCGGGCGCGGGGGGAATGTCGTGCTGGTGGCGGATCCGAATGTGGCGGATTTGACGGATTTCCGGTTCAAGCCGAAACACAAGGCGGCGTCCGGCGAGCATGGGCGGGGATCGGATCAGCATGGGCACGCGGGGGCGGACTACATCATGAAAGTGCCGTGCGGGACGGTGGTGACGGATGTGGAGACGGGGAAAGTCGTCGCGGAATTGTTGGAGGAGCAGGAGACGGTGGTGCTGGCGAAGGGGGGCAACGGCGGCTGGGGAAACATCCATTTCAAGAGCGCGACGAACCGGGCTCCGCGGCGGGCGAACGACGGTCAGCCGGGGGAGGAAGGGCAATTTAAGCTGGTTTTGAAGACGATCGCGGATGTCGGCTTGGTCGGTTATCCGAACGCGGGGAAATCGACTTTTACAAATTTGATTACGAAGGCGCGGCCGAAGATGGCGCCGTATCCGTTTACGACGTTGCATCCGCAAGTCGGGGTGATCGAGTATCCGGAAACGTTTGAGCGGCTGTTCATGGCGGACATTCCGGGGTTGATCGCGGGGGCGAGTGACAATCGCGGGTTGGGGCACCGGTTTTTGCGTCATATCGAGCGGTGCAAGGTTTTGCTGTTGATTCTCGATATGGCGGGAACGGATCAACGGGATCCGGCGGACGATTACGAGAGTTTGTTGAACGAGCTTCGGCTTTACGATCCGGCGTTGCTGGAGAAGCCGCGGATGGTGGCGGCGAACAAGATGGACGTGGAGGAAGCGGCGGAGAATTTGAAGGAGTTCCGGAAGCGGCATCAGGTGGAGGTTTTGCCGGTTTCGTGTTTGAGCGAGGAGGGAATTCCGGAGTTGAAGCAGCATTTGCTGGATGAGGTTCGGAAATTCCAGGTTGTTGAGGAGACGGAGAAGGCGCCGGAGTTTTAACTATAATAAGAGGAAAGGATTTTAACCACGAATGGACACGAATGAACACGAATTATTTTGTTAGAGCTTTCTCTTTATTAGTGTGTATTCGTGTTTATTAGTGGTTAAAAACTCCTTAGCGAATCAGTAGCCTAATATGAGTAATCATCGATCTCTTCTTTTGCGTTCGAATCGCGTTTTGGGTGCTACTTTGGTGGAGCATAATTTGGTGGAGATCGAGCATCTCGAGGCGGCGAATGAGCGGTTGTTCGAGATTCTGCAGGCGGGGGTGACGCGGCAGGCGGGGTTGCTTCATATTTTGCAGAGCGAGATGGGGAGCTTGAGTGAATCGGATCTGATTGAGTTCGAATTGAAGGAGTATGGGTTGGGGCTGATCCGGTTGCAGGATTACATCATTCCGGACGATTGCCGGGAGTTGATCGAGCCGGAATTGACGTGGGCGACGTGGACGATTCCGTTTGATCGGGAAGAGGATTTTTATTTTGTGGCGACGGCTTATTATTTGAGTCACGCGGCGCGGACGTTTTGGGAGGAGAAGCTGGGGAAACCGATTATCTGGTATACCGCGGCGATGGAGAGTATCGCGGAAGTGGTGAAAAGCGTGACGGAGGAGGCGCAGCGGGCGCGTTAAAACGGAGGCATCGACATGGCAGCTTTAGGAAGAATTCAAACGGCCGTCGTGAATCATCTCAGCGCGATGGGGCTTCTGGACGCGGAGCAGCACGAGGAGATTTTGGCGTCGCCGACGGATTTGAATGGCGAGGCGCTGGACCGGCTTTTGACGGATCGTTACGGGCTGACTCCGTTTAAGTTGCTGGTGGCGAAGGCGAGAGCGGCGGGATTGCCGCCGGTGAATGTAAGCCGTTGCAAGCCGGACAATTCGATTTTCGAGAAGATTCCGCGGGAGTTTTGCCGGGAGCACCGGATCTTGCCGATCAGCATCGTCGACGACCATATCGCGGTGGCGTTCTCGAGCGCGTTCGCGTTGAACGTTTCGGATAAAGTCGCCGCGATGGCGGAGCGGAAAGTGGTGAGTTTGCTGGCGCTGGAGAGCGATATTCTCCGGAAGCTGAACGCGGACGAACCGGAGGAGAGCGTCGAATTTTCGGATGTGGTGGAGGCGCTTGGAGTGGAGTTTTCCGACAGCACCGGAAATCTGAAAGAGGAGGATCTGGAGGACGAGGAGAGTGCGCCGATTATTCAGTTGGCGAACCGGATCATCGAGGACGCGTTCAAGACCGGGGCGAGCGATATTCATATCGAGCCGTGGGAAAAGGAGCTGATCGTGCGTTACCGGATCGACGGGGTTTGCCAGGAGAAACTGCGTTTGCCGGGGAAGGTGAACGCGGCGCTGGTGGCGCGTTTGAAGATCATGTCGAATCTCGATATTGCGGAACGGCGAATTCCGCAGGATGGCCGTATTGTTTACAAGCAATACACGAAGAAGAATATTAACATCGATTTGCGCGTTTCGACCGCGCCGCTGAATCATGGCGAAGGCGTGGTGATGCGTATTTTGGACAAGGAGAAATCGACGTTGCCGCTGCCGATGCTTGGGTTTTCGGAGGAAAATTTGGCGCGGTATCGCGAGGTGATTCGCCAGCCGTACGGGATGATTTTACATTGCGGACCGACGGGATCGGGGAAATCGATGACGCTTTATTCGGCGCTCAACGAGATCAATTCGCCGGAGTTGGTGATTCGGACGGCGGAAGATCCGATCGAGTACACGTTGAACGGAATCAACCAGATGCAGATGAACCGGGTGATCGGGCTGACGTTCGCGACGGCGTTGCGGGCGTTTTTGCGTCAGGATCCGGACATCGTGCTGGTCGGGGAAATTCGAGATCGGGAAACGGCGAACATTGCGGTGGAGGCGGCGCTGACGGGTCACTTGTTGTTAAGCACGCTGCACACGAACGACGCGCCGGGAACGATCGCGCGGTTGACGGATATGGGGATCGAGCCGTTTATGATTTCGTCGTCGCTGTTGTGCGTTTGCAGTCAGCGGCTGGTGCGGCGCGTTTGCAAGAAGTGCCGGATTCCGTATGAGCCGGAAGGACGCGAGGCGCGGATCATGGAAAAGGCGATCGGTTGGACAGGGACAATTTACAAAGCGAATCCGCGCGGATGCAGTGTGTGCGGCGGTTCCGGATACAAGGGGCGCGGCGGTATCCACGAGTTGATGACGATCAGCGAGGAGCTGGTGCAGGGGATCAATAAGGAATTGGAGACGGCGGAGTTAAAGAAGATCGCGATGAGCAACGGGATGAAAACGCTTCACCAGGACAGCTTGTTGAAGGTGAAGGAAGGGGTTACGACGATCGAGGAAGCGCTGGCGACGGTGCCGCCGGATTTGTGAGCGGCGGGCGATTTCGCTCCAGATCGAGGAGGGCGCGTTTTCGCTCGAGTCCCCAGCGGTAGCCGGCGAGATCGCCGGTTCCGCGGATGACGCGGTGGCAGGGAATCGCGATGGCGATTTTGTTGCGGGCGCAAGCGGAGGCGACGGCGCGGATGGCGCGGGGATTGCCGGTGTTTTGCGCGAGTTCGGCGTAGGAAACGGTGCGGCCGGGCGGGATGGTTTGCAGGTATTTCCAGATTTTGTGTTGGAAGGCAGTTCCTTGGATGTCGAGCGGGAGATTCAGTGTTCGGGTTTCGCCGCGGAGGTAGGTGGAGAGGGCGGTGATCCAGCGGTCGAATTCGGGGCGGTTGGCCGATAGCATCGGGGATATGGTGGCTTGGGGGAATTCGCGGGTGAGTTCCGCGAGGAGGGAATCGGTGTTTTCGCCGAATTGGAGGAAGCAGATTCCGCGGTCGGTCGCGGCGATCAGGACGTTGCCCAATGGGGTGGAGG
>CAZJCL010000066.1:0-4853 GCA_964544025.1 uncultured Opitutales bacterium
TGGATGGCGGTTTTTGTGAAGGTGATTTGCGGGTTTCCGGGGCCGTGGGTTCCGCAGATTCTGGCGCTGGTGGCGGCGACGGTGGCGATGAGTTTGGTGTCGCTCGGGTTTTCGGCGGCGTTGCGGTCGGCGGAACGGGCGTCGTTGTTGTCGGTGTATTTGGTGGGGTTTCAGTTGCCGCTTTCGGGGGTGGTGCTGGCGTTGCCGGAGGCGCTGGTTTGGGCGATCCGGCCGTTTGTGACGGCGTATTGGGGTTGGGCGGGGTATTTGACGACGATGAAGGAAACGCGGCTGTATGATACGGTGATGATGTTTTCGGATGATTGGCTGGCGCCGGTGGGAGTGGCGGTGGGGGTGATGTTGTTGCAAGGAGCGGCGGGTTTGGGGCTGGCGTTTTGGGGTTGTCAAAAGCGGCAGTGGGAATGAGGATTCGCCATCTCCATGAGCGTTACCTCTAAAAAACTTTTGCTCGCCAGCTGCGGATTCGTTTTCGCCGCGCTGGCGGTCGGGGTGTTTATTTTCTTTGGGCAAGGGCGGTTTCGCGGGTTGCAGGATTTTCCGGCGGCGACGTATTTGGAATCGCCGGAGAGTTTGCAGGGAAACCGTTATTTGCTGGATGCGTGGATCGAGAGTCAGCTGGTTTGGCGGGAGGAAGTGGGCCGGGTGATGGAGGTGCGGGCGGCGAGCGGGAGCGGGAAGGTGGCGGTTTTCGTGCCGGCGAGTTTGCCGCAGAATCTTTATGTGGGGCAACGCTACCGGATGGACGTTCGTGTGCAGCAGCGAGGATTGATACATGTGCAGCATTTGGAAAAGTATTGAGGGAGGCGGTCGTGGAAAGGTGCTTCGCACGTTGGGGATGTGCGGGGTTTCGCTGCTTTGGGCGAGTTCGCTGGCGGGGCAGGAGGTTCCGGATGGAGGGGCCGGGGCGGGAAACAGTGCGGGAGCGCAGAGGCGGATTTCGGTTGCGCCGGCGGAAGGGACTTTTGAGAGCAACACGTTGCTGGAGATGATGGATCGGGCGTTCGATACGCAAAGCGATTCGTTCGATCCGGAAAGTGGGGAGATGCGCTGGAAGGGGAAGACGTTTCAGATGGGGAACAGCCGGATTTTCAAGGCGCGTTTCGAGCGGTATTTGAATATTCCGAACGGGAATCTGGAGGAGCATCGGGAGTATCAGATGCTGTTGGACGACATCTTCGATAAGCTTTCGACGCGGAGTCAGGAAGCGCCGGCGGAGAGTGTGAGCGAGGCGTGGCTGATGCTTTTCGAGGCGGCGGATTTTGAGGCGGACGCGAATAACTCGGTGGTGATCGCGAATTTGGTTTATAACGCGTGGCGGATTCGGGACGAGCACCGGGCGAATCAGTTGGCGCGGCGCGGATTGGAGAGCGACCGAGTGCAGGCGGAATCGATGGTGAACAGCCGAGCCCGGATGTTGCTGGAGATGGCGGAATCGCGGGCGCGGGAAGGGAAGGCGTTGCGTCCGGGGGCGGCGTCGTCGGGATCGGATTTGGCGAACCGGCAGCGGGATTTGGCGACGATCGAGGCGCGGATTCAGGCGTTGGAGGGGCGGAACACGATGACGGCGCAGCAGGCGAAGCTGCAGTTCCAGAGCCAGATTTTGAGTTTCTTTTTTCAGCGGCGGTTTCAGCACGCGCTGATTTCGACGAGTTTTTACCGGTTGATTTTCAAGGCGACGGCGCAGGATCTGGAGGTGGGGCAGAAGGAGTTGAAGGATTTCATGCCGGATACGGATTTGGTGCCGTCGATCGAGACGCTGGAGTTTCTGGCGCGGGAGGCGATCGCGGATGTGGTGGGCGGGATGGCGGCGGTGGAGATCGCGTTGGCGGAAGGGCGGCTGGTGAGTTCGATGCAGCGGTTGCAGGAGACGTTTTTTCTGGGGGAGCACACTTTGCCGGTTTTGAAATTTCCGTATGAGAAGCGGCAGGAGTTGCTGGGGGTGTATCGGAAAATGGAGGAGGCGAGCAAGTTGGCGGATTTGAAGGATTTCGATGAGGTGGAGCGGGTGGCGGCGGAGTTGGCCGAGGTGGCGAGGGATTTTCGTTCGAGCGAGGTCTTTTCGGCGGTGCGCTCAATGAAGCAGATGAGCAACCTGGCGCTTTTTTCGGCGCAGCAATCGGTGGCGGCGGGAGATTTGGTGCGGGCGGAGGAGGGGTTGGGGCGGTCGGCGAGGCTTTGGCCGCTGAATCCGGCGCTGGAGAGTTTCACGCGTCAGATTTCGATGAAGGTGGATGTGTCGAATCAGGCGGCGCGGATGTTTGACGAGCAATACGCGCGACGCCAGTTCCGGCAGATTTTCGACCGTCGGAGCGAGTTGTTGCCGGGAGTTTTCGGGGATGAGGAGCGGTCGGATAAGATGCGGGAGGTGATGGATAACGTGGGGCGGATCGACATGTTGCTGGCGCAGAGCGGGGAGATGGTGGCGCAGGAGAATCCGTTTGGGGCATGGGAGATGCTGGCGGCGGCGGCGAAGATTGATCCGAACGATGTTTTGCTGAACCAGGAGCGGGCGAGGCTGGCGCCGCGGGTGGCGTCGTTTGCAGGGGTTTTGGATTCGGCGGGGCGGCATGAGGCGGAGGAAAATTTCGCGGTGAGTTTGGCGCAGTATTTGAAGGTGCGGGAGATTTATCCGGCGAGCCGACTGGCGCGGGAGGGGATTGCGCGGGTGGGGGAGAAGTTGATGGATCGGATCTCGGAGGAGAAGGCGGATGCGAACGGGGAAGCGGAGGTGAGGTTGTAGGGAATTTTGGATTTTGGATTTTGGATTGGGGAGGTTTTGGGTAGGTGAGTTAGGGAGTGTGGAAGAGGTGGGCGGAAGGAATTTTTTGAGCCGGGAAATCGGGGCCGCTCCATTTGAGGTCGAGGAGAGGAATGGGGTTTTGGGCGCGGGAATAAGTGAGAAGAATTGGGTGGTCGCCGGCGGCGAGGTGGAGGGTGGCGGAGATTTCGGAGCCGCTTTCGTAGGTTTTGCCCGCGTCCAGCAGGAGAATGTCGTGGAGGCGGAGAATGGCACCGCGGTCGGTGGCGAGGGTGAAGGTGTATTCGCCGGGGGTTGAGATGCGGAGGAGTCCGTTGAACTCAAGGACGATGTTGTTTTGGCGGGCGGCGGACGGAAGGTCGAGGGTGGCGGCGATTCCGGATTTCGCGGGCGGCACGGTGAGGGTGGCGGTGTCGGGCGTCCAAGGCGTCGCGGTTTGGAAGAGGCGGAAGCGGAGGCCGGGGTTGGTTTTTTGCGAAATTTGTGAGGAGGGAACGGGAACGGAATCGTAGGGGCGCGGGGCGGAGGGATCGGGGCGCCGGATTTGGAGGACGCGGTTTTTCATCTGTTGCTGGAGGTCGCGGAAGGAGGCGTTGAGACGGGCGAGATTTCGGGTTTCGCCGGGATCGCGGGCGGTGTCGTAGATTTCGAAATCGTCGGTGGCGGATTGGATATCGGTGCGGATTCCTTTGAAGCCGTCGATGTAGATGATTTGCATTTGGCCGCGTTTTCGGTGGCGGCGGGATTCATGGAATTCGGGATAATCGGGGGTGTGGGTGTTGTTTTGGTATTCGATGTAGACGGTGCTTCGGCGTTGGTTTTCCGTTCCGGTGAGAGTGGGGAGAAGGGAGACGCCGTCGGTTTGGGCGGGAGCGGGGAGGCCGGAGATTTCGGCGAATGTGGGGAGCCAGTCGTGGAATTGGCTGGGGGAATCGCTGGCGGTGCTCGCGGGAATTCTGGCGGGCCAGCGGACGAGGGTTGGGACGCGGATGCCGCCTTCCCAGAGGTCGCGTTTGATGCCGTCGAGTGGACCGAAAGTGTCGAAGAAATCCGGTTTGTATTGGCCGTAGCCGTATGATTCGGCGTGGGGGCCGTTGTCGGAGGTGAAAACGACGAGGGTGTTTTCGTCGATGCCGAGATCGCGGAGGAGGTGGAAAAGATCGCCGATGGCGTCGTCGATTCGGCGGACCATGGTGGCATGGCGTTTGTAGGCGTCGGGCCAATTTTTGCCGACATATTCCGGGTGGATGGTGTCGTCGATCGAGTCGCTGGCGGTGTTGATGGCGCGGCCGGGTTTGCCGAGCCATTGGAGGCCGCCGTGGAGACCGCCGCCTGGCGGGTAGGGGGCGGCGGGGATTTGGAGGCTGGCGTGCGGGGTGTCGTAGGCGAGGTAGAGGAAGAATGGTTTGGCCGCTTGGCGGGAATGGTGGGTGGCGATCCAGCGTTTGGCTTCGGCGGTGAAGAGGTCGGTGGTGTAGCAGCCTTTTAATTCGCGGGAGATTTCGCGCTCGTTGGAGTATAACTCGACGGGAGGGCGTTCGTTGGCTTCGTGAAATGGGTAGTGATTGTGTCCGTCCATGTGACGGACGTATCCGAAAAAGTGGTCGAATCCGCCTTTTGTGGGGAAGGCGGGCCAGGTTTCCGGGGAGTTGCCGGATTGGCCTTGAAGACCCCATTTGCCAATGATGGCGGTGGCGTATCCGGCTTCGCGCAGGACGGAGCCGAGGGTGTGGGTGTCGGCGAGCGCTTTGTCGAATTGGTTGTCGCGGATATTGGCATGGCCTTGGTGGAGGCCGGTGAGGAGGGAGGCGCGGGAGGGGGCGCAGACGGACGACGGAGCGTAGTGGCGGTTGAGGACAATGCCTTCGTCGGCCATGCGGTCGAGGTTCGGGGTGCGGTGGGAGGGTTCGGAATCGGGGCGATGGTTCTGGAAGAGGAAACCGAGATCGCCGTAGCCGAGATCGTCGGTGAGGATGAAAATGATGTTTGGCTGCGCGGAGTGGACGGAGGCGGTCAGGAGGAGCGGCGGGAGGAAGTGGAGGAGAACGCGGAAAGAATGCATGGGGAATCCGGT
>CAZJCL010000066.1:4953-11385 GCA_964544025.1 uncultured Opitutales bacterium
GTGCCGGGATTGATCTGGGACGACGAATTGTTGGCGGTGGCGTAGGTGGAGGGGATGTAGTTGGCATCCAGGTAAAACGCCCAACGTTCGAATTCGAGGCCGGTGCCGAGGTTGATCATGTATTCCGGAATGTAGGGGAGGCGGTTTCCTTTTTCGCCGCCGCTGAAGATCGATTCCGGATTGGTGGAGATGGTGTCGTTGTCGAGCGTGGCGTCGGTCCAGGTGAAGGTGAGGGTGTTGGGATTGTTGAAGCCCCAGTTGTTGGCGATTCCGGGATCGTAGCCGAGGAGGAGTTCGATGCCGTAGCTGGTAGCTTCGCCGACGTTTTCGGTGACGGAGGTGCCGCTGCCGATGGATTCCGGGACGACGAGATCGTCGAAATCGGTGTAGAAGAAGACGAGTTCGCCGCGGAAACCGGTACGATTGTCGTAGCGGGTGCCGAGTTCGAAACTGAGGGTCTTTTCTTCGTCGATGTCGTTATTCACTTTGGCGGAAGGTCCGGGGAGAGAAATGCCGCGATAGAGGCCGGTGAAGAAGGTGAGGTTTTCGGTTTGATCGTAGGTGAGGCCGATGCCGGGCGTGAGGACGTTCATGTCATCTTTTCCGGAATTACCGTTTCCGAAGTTTTTCATTTTGTAGCGGACGTGTTCGAAGCGGACGCCGGGCGTGACGGCCCATTGGCCGAAACCGATGCGATCCTGCGCGAAGACGGCGACGGCGCGGGATTCGCTTTTGCGATTGTCCTGGCTTCCGGGCGCGCCGATGTTTTCGCCGACGACGGCGCCGTTTCCGTTTTGTTCGTAGATCGCGTCGTGCTGGAAGCGGCGTTCTTCGTCTTGGTGGAGACGGATGCCGAGGTCGAAGGCGTGTTCGATTTCGCCGGCGTCGATGGTGAATTGGGTGAGGTTTTCGATGCCGTAGGATTTGTATTCGCGGTTATTGGCGCGAACGCGGAGGCTGCCGGCGGCGTCGCCGCGAAGGACGTCGAGGGCGGGTTGGCCGAAGCCGCCCGCGAGGACGCGGGGGGGCGAAAGCCATCCGCCGGCGCCGGTGGGATCGAGGCTGACGTCGTTGAGTTTGAACCAGTTTCGGTTGAATTCGTTGTAGTAGGCGGTGGTGGTGAGGCGGAGGTCGGGGTTTGGCTCGATGACGTGGCGGAGGTAGGTGCGGGTTTGCTCGGCGTCCATGTTGTCGAACCGGGAGGCTGCGTAGCGGCGGTAGGGGTCGCGGGAGAAATCGTCTTCGGTGAGGCCGAGGTAGGTTTCGTCGAATTCGAGGTCGGTGTATCCGACTTTCAATTCGAGGCGCTGGGGGACGGCGGTGTTGGGATCCCAGGCGAATTTGAGCATCGGCTCGTTTTTCGTGAGGTCGCCGTCGGTGTCGTTCATGCCGGGGCGGCGGTCGATGTTTTTAAAACCGTCGGAGCGGCGGTGGTAGTTTTCGACGAGGAAGGAGAAGTTTCCGAACGGGGTTTCGACGACGTCGCCGTAGTGGGCGTGGAGGCGGATGTCGTTGTCGGTGCCGTAGATGGCTTTGAGGTAGCCTTGGCGAGTGTAGGGAATGGGGGTGGAGAGGTAGTTGACGACGCCGCCGGTGGTTTCGGGTCCGTACATGATTTGGCTGGAGCCTTTGAGGATTTCGATGCCGCTCATGCGTCCGGCGGTTGGGGTGTAGTAGGCGGCGGGGGAGGAATAGGGGGCGGGGCTGGTGACGACGCCGTCTTCCATCATGGTGACTTTGGAGCTGCGGTTGGAATTGGCGCCGCGGAGGCTGAGGTTGGCGAAGATGCCGTAGCCGTCTTCCTCGCGGAAGTAGACACCGGGAACGCGGCGGACGATGCGGTTGATGTCGTCGTAGTTTTGGTTGCGGATTTCGGCTTCGTCGATGAAGGCGGCGGAACCGGGGAGGAGGCCGACGTTTTCCTTGGAGCCGACGACGCGTGTCGGCTCGATCTGGACGACGGAGGTGTCTTCGGGAGAGGATTCGGCGGGAATTTCCTCCTGCGCGTTGAGGCCGGTTGCGAAGGGCAACAGGGCGATGGCCATTATGTGTTTGGCGATCGAACGATTCATTAGTGAAATTGTTGAGATTGAGATTCGGTCTCAGTAAAGTCGGGGGAATTCGGCTGGGTCAACTTTTTTTTGAGGACGTATTCAGGGAATCGTTTTTAGGATTCGCGGGCGGCGCGCTTTCTTTTAATTTGGGGTTCTTTTATGAATTCCCCTTTATTTCCGACGAAGGTCCGGTCGCTTTCCTTTTCGCTTCTGTTGTGCGGATTTTCGTTGGTTGCGCAGATGGTTGGTCTGAGCGGAGCGCCGCAGATGGTGGGAACGCCGGTGCAAATTTCGGAGAACCGGGGAATTCTCGCGATCGAGGTGGAGGGGAAGCCGTTGATCGCGGCTTTCGCGTTGGATCAATTCGGAGGTTTTACGCGGAACTCGCTGCTGTTTATCGATCCGGAAAGCGGAAGCGCGGAGCAGTATTGGTATCCTGAGCAGGAGGCGTCCAACGACGCGTTGTTTCATGTTCTTCGAGCCAGGAGCGGGCTGATTTATGCGACCATTGGAGAGAAGTTGCTCGAATTCGATCCGCGCGAACGGCGCTGGAGTTTCGAGGGTTCGATCGATGGGCTGGCGATGTCGTTCGTGGAGGCCCCGGACGGGAAAATTTATTTCGGCACTTATCCGAGGAGCATGCTTTGGGAGTTCGATCCGGTGGCGCGCCGACTTCGGCAGGTTGTTCGTTTGGATTCGGCGCAGCAATATCCTTCGTTTCTGGGGGCGGACCAGCACGGGTGGATTTACGCCGGTATCGGCACGGGCCGGAACAATCTTGTTGCGGTCAATCCCGCGACCGGGGAGCGGCGGCAGTTTGCGGAGGAATCGGATCGCAAGATCGGTCAGGGGCAGGTTCAGCCGGGAACGGATGGCCACGTTTATGGACGTATTCATAATTCGGCGGCTTATCCCTGGACGCGGTTGGAAAACGGGTTGATGGGGGCGCTCAAGTCGTCGTCGGTCGGTTTCGCTCCGCGCGATAATGCGCATTTCAACCAGATGGTCGCGAACTTTCCGGGCGGAGGACGAATCGTGGAATGCGATCTTCCGACGCGAAGGGCGATAACGGTCGATAAGAACGGGATCCGTCGCGAGGTTCGTTTCGATTACGTGAGCAATGGGCCGATGATGAGTTCGCTGACGTTGGGGACGGACGGGCGGATTTACGGATCGACGAATCATCCGATGCATTTTTGGCAATACGATCCGGCGGAGGGGAGTTTTATCGATTACGGCGGCATTCCCGAAGTTGGAGGCGGGAATTTTCCGAATCTGGCGGCGAGGAACGGATTGCTTATCGGAGCGACTTATCCGGATGGCGTGATCTACCGGATCGATCCGACGAAACCGTGGGCACCTGGATCCGGCACGCAATCGAATCCGCGGCGGCTGGGGTCGTATTCGCACATTTCGCGGCCGCGGGTTTCGCTGTTGTTGCAGGATGGCGACACGGTTGTGATGAGCGGTTTTCCGGCTTACGGGCATGCGGGCGGCGGGATGGTTTTTTACAATTTCGCCACCGGGCGGCAGACCGCGTTGACGGCGGATCAGCTTTTGCCGGGGCACAGCACGGTCGCGATGCGTCAGTTGGCCGATGGAACGCTGGTGGGCGGGACGAGCACGGCGACTCCGGGGGGCGGCGAGCGGACGGCGTTTACCTCGTTGATTTACCTGATGGATCCGGTGTCGCGGGAGATTTTGGCGCAGACGGAGATTGGGCCGGATATCAACAGTCTGGAGATTCTGACCGATGGCAACGTGCTCGGAATCACGCAGGATTCGCGGTTGTTTATTTACAATCCGGCTACGCGGCAGTTGGCGCTTCCGCCGGGCAACCGTTTGCCGGGCGATCCCGTGAATCCGGGTCAATCGTTGATTCGCCACGCGGATGGCAAAGTTTTTCTGGTTCTTTCGAACAGTATTTCCTCGGTCCGCAACGACGGGATGCGGACCGAGTTGACGAAGCTTCCGCAGCCGGCGCGGGCGGGAACGGCGATTTTTGGTGGCAAGCTTTACTATGCGTCGGGTTCGCAACTTTGGGCATACGATCTTCCGGAAACCGCCTCGTGGATCAATCCGGATGGAGGCGTTTTTGACGATTCCGCGAATTATGCGGGCAACCGGGGGCCGGGGGCGGATTTGGCGGTGGAATTCAACCGAGTGGATACGGCCTATACGGTGCGATTTAACGAGGCGGCGACCACCGGGAGTTTCTTCAATCGCGGGGGCGACGTGACGTTCGATCTGGGCGGAAACACGCTGACTATCCTGAAACTTGCGGGCGCGAGTTCGTTCCATTTCGATGGCGGTGTTTCGGGAGGCGAAACCGTTTTCACGGGCGGCGGCACGATCGAGAACGAGGGGAGCGTGAGCATCGGCGGCGGAGAGAGCGAATTTTCCCGGCATGTGGTTCTCGAGGGCGAGGTTGTCCTCAATAATGGTGGCGGCCTGACCATCGGCACCAACGCGGTTTTCCCCGGAAATTTTGTTAATTCGAACTCGTTGACGGTGCGCGACGGAGCGTCGGTGGTTATGGGGAATTCCGATCTTTACATCGGTGTGGCGGCGGGTGGAAACGATTTGGTCGTTACCGGGGACGGTTCGAAGGTTTCTCTTCGCGGACACATGTATGTCGGAGATGGGCCGGGAAGCGGAAACTCGGTGCGCGTCGAAGAAGGCGCGTGGCTCGACGCGAACGGGATTCGGATCGGACGCCAGACGGTTTCCAACAACCGGTTTTTCATGGACGGGGCGGGCAGTCGTGTGGATGCGGCGTTTTTTCAGGTCGGAGGCGACACGTCGACGGGACATGTGGTGGAACAGCGTGGGGGCTTGTTGCGCCTCGATCCCGCGCAGGGCACCAACACCAATACCTATCTTTATATCGCCACGTCCGGAAATCATGTGCGGCTGATGGGGGGCGAAACGCGGATTCATCGTTCCGTTGCGCCGAATCTCCGGCGAGGTTACGTGCGCTCCGTTGCCGGGAGCAAAGTTACGGTCGAGGGCGGCAATTTGATCGTTGACGAGCTTCGGGTCACTAATGCGACGGATACTCCGGTTGAGTTTTTGCACGGTTCGATCACGGCGTTCCGCGCGCTTTATTCTTCCGCGACCGCGCCTCTGGTTGTCGGGGACGGATCCACCGCCACCGCCTCCTATCGGCTCGACGGGGGCGATCACACTTTCGGCGTTTCGTCGGGGCTCGTCATCGAGAGCAACGGCGAACTTCGGGGAACGGGGACGATCAACGGCGAGGTTACGGTCCGTGGCGTTTTTCGGGCGGATGGACCGGTGATATTAAATGGAAGCGTGATTTTCGAAAACGGGAGCCGTTATGTGGTGGATCTTGAGAATATCGGAGACGCGGCGGTGTTTTCCGGCGCGGTCGATGTGGAGGCGGGGCAACTTAATCTTGTTGCATCGGAAGATTTCGGCCCCGCGTCCGGCACGCAATTTACCATCGCGAGATTTCCCGGCGGAACCGGCGGCGGTTTCGCGAACGCGCCCGCCGGGGAAGTTTTGCGGGCGGGCGATGTTTTTCTTCGGATTTCGTATGAAACGGGAGGGGAGGTTCGTTTGACCGTCGTTGCGCCGCCGGAAGGGCCGGGCGAAACGTTTGCCGGCTGGGCGGAGCGGCATGGTTTGGGCGGGAGCGGGGACTTGATGGCGGACGTCGCGGGCGATGGGATTGCGAATTTGGTTAAATACGCGCTCGGTCTTGATCCGAAGATTCCGGCGATTTTGCCTGCGCCGTATTTGTCCGAGGTGGAGGGCCGGCTGTTTCTCACGCTTTCGGTGCCGCGCGATCCGGCGGCGGTCGAAGCCGAGATCGCCGTGGAGGCTTCGGGGGATTTGAGCGATTGGGCTTTCGGAGACGGGGCGGTGGAGGTTGTGGTGGATACGCCGGATTTGGTCGTTTTTCGCGATTCGGTGGCGATCGGGGAGCAAGAGCGGCGCTTCCTTCGGCTCCGGGTCACGCTGTCCGCGCCGGCTCGCGCGGGGGACGATTGACCTGGGGAGGGAATTCAATTTTAAGGGGGCGATGACAAGCGAGTTAGAGGTGCGGCTGGGTGAGCGTTCGTATCCGATCCATATCGGCGCGGATTTGTCGGGGGGATTGGATGCGTCGGTGAAGGCGCTGGCGGCGGAGGGGCGGAAGGTCGCGGTCTTGACGGATGAGAACGTGGCGGCGGCGCAGGGGGATTTGCTGGGGCGGTTGCGGGAGGCGGGGCCGGTGTTGGCTTTGCCGGCGGGGGAGAAGACGAAATCGGTGGAGTTTTTGGAGGAGGTTTACGATTTTTTGGCGGGGGAGCGGATGGAGCGAAGTAGTGTGCTGGTGGTGGTTGGGGGCGGAGTGATCGGGGATTTGGGG
>CAZJCL010000067.1:0-11264 GCA_964544025.1 uncultured Opitutales bacterium
GCTTCCGCCGCGAGGCAGGCATCGACGTAGTCGATCGAATGGTTGCGATGCAACTCCAGTGCGAGCAGGACCACATCTCGCTTTTCAACGTCCAGGGAAGGGGACTGGAGAAAGGGGATCAGCGCCGAGGCAACCTCGTCCCGCGTGTAGCCGTAAATCTTGCCGGATAGGACGAAAACGACCTCGGCCACGACGAGAGGGAGCACCTTCAGGGGCAGCTCGCCGGACTCATTGGCCGCGAAAAGCGCTTTTGCCCGGACGGCCTGTCCTTCCGGTTCTCCGGTGAGGAAGCGGATAATCAGGTTGGTGTCGACGAGGCAGGACTTCACGTGTCCGAGCCCTCGCGTGCGGCCTGGCCAGCCCAGTCGTCCCGGGCCGCGGCGCGTGCCTTTTGAAAAGTTTCCGGCCGTTTTTTGCTTTTGGGCTTCTTCAGTGAGCCGAACGACGCGAGCACTCCGGGGTGGGAATGGATTACGACCCGATCTTCTTCAATCTCGTAAACGAGGCTCTGCCCCGGCTTGACTTTCAATGCATCGCGAACCCGCCTTGGAAGAGTGGTCTGGCCGCGTGTTGTGACCTTGGATGTGATCATCGGAAAACAATGCAAAGTCGTGATCCCCTTGTCAATTGGGGTAGGGAGCACGAAGCTGGGATCCGGAGCATTCAGCGCCACCCGTGTTTCACGCCTCCGGAGGATATTTTTCCTCGGTGGTCGGAGGTTGGCGTTTCTCTCGGTTTCCTCCTGCCTTCGATGACTGTTTAGTATCGTAAGAAGACGCGCTTTCTTCAATGTGATGTATTTCGCCGCCCTGGTTTTTGCGGCGGAGCTTCTCCAGGCGCAGGTAGAATGCCCGAAGATCGCTCACCTCCCGGACCGCACGTTCAATTCGGCTCATTATCCGTCGTCTCCAGTTTCTCAATATCTGCCTCGTCCTGTTTCGATTCCCGGATCTCCTTCATTCAAATGCTTTTCTTTCGGACACCTGAGACAATCTCACATCGTCTCGGGGCGACCGCCGGTTGCTCCGGCTTCTTCGACGAGTCCGCCGGGGAATTCGGGGGCTTTTAACCGCTTGCGGCGCAGGTGGCGGAGGAGGCCGTAGCGGGGGGAGAAGAGCCAGGCCAATAGGAAAAGCAAGCCGGTCGCCACAGCCATCATTCCGGAGGTCGTCGTTCCTTCGAAACCGAGCAGGGGCGGAATTTGAAGCGCGAAAACGTGGCCGAGGAACGCCGCGATCACGCCGAAAACCGCGCTTAGCAACAGCGTGATTGCGAGGCGATCCGTCAGCAAATGCGCCGTCGCCGCGGGGACAATCAGCATCGCGATCACGATGATGTTTCCCACCGCCTCGAATGAAGCGACCGTCGTCACCGCCACTTGTGTCATCAGCAGATAATGCATGAACGTCGCGTTGATTCCCTGCGCCGTGGCGAGATCGGGATCGAACGCGCTGATTTTGTATTCTTTGTAGAAAACGACGATCAGCAGCAGATTGATCAGTCCGACAACCGCGAGCACGATCGCCGCCCGCGGCACGAGCCAAACCATTCCGCCCATCGAGAGCTGGATCGTGTCGAGCGGCGTCAGCTCAATCGCGCCGTACAGAATACAGTCGGGATCGAGATCAACATGGTCCGCCGCGCGCACGATCAGCAACAATCCCAAAGCGAAAAGCGTCGTGAAAACGACGCCCATCGACGCGCCCCGGTCGACGCGTCCCCAGTTGCTGATCCATTGCGTAAAAACCGCCGTCAGCACGCCCACCGCCGCGGCTCCCGCGAACATGATAAAACTGGTCCGCGCGCTCGTCACCAGAAACGCGACCGCCAAACCGGGCAAAATCGCGTGGCTGATCGCGTCTCCCATCATGCTCATGCGGCGCAACACGAGAAAAACTCCGGGCAACGCCGCCGCGACCGCGCAAAGGGCACCGATCACGACGATCCACGTATCGTAGGCATACCAATTCATAACGCGCCTCCTTCCGCAAATGGATGCGGACTCGACGGAACCGATCGCACATTCAGCTTCCGCTCGAGTTCGCGCACCATCTCCGGACTCAAAACGTGTTCCACCGAATCGGCATCGCGGTCGACGTGACTCGCGGCGATGTCGGCGTGCGTGATCAGGAAAATTTCCCAGAGGCGGTGATTGCGGGTAATTCGCGCCGCCTCGCCGTAGCCCGATTCGGAGAGATGCAGATCTTTTCCGTCGAAATCTTCGAGATGATCTTCCCGCGTCGCTTGCCGGATCAGCTTTCGCAACTCCGGCAGCGTCCAGCTCCGTTTCCGGGCGATTTCCTCGACCGGCACCGGAATGTTCGCCGCCGGTTCCCCGCGTTCCTCGCACATCGCCTCCTGCACTTCATACACCGCGCGCAACAAATGCTGGCGACCGATCTTTCGTTTGAGCCGGAGGTGGTTGAGCGCGCGCCGCGAAATCCCGCGGGCGTTTCCGAAAATCATGCTGATCAGGAAAAGCGCCGCCGCCGTCAAAACGATGATCGCCCCGGCCGGCATCCGCGGAAGCAACGCGCTGATCGCCGCCCCGAGCCATCCGCTGACCGCTCCGATCGCCGCCGCGATCACCAGCATTTTTCGCAAATCCTCCGTCCAGAAACGCGCCGCTGCCGCCGGAATGATGAGAAACGCGATGATCAAAATCAGCCCGACCGCCTGAAATCCCGCCACCGTGACCAGCGTCACCAGCCCGAGCATCGCCACATCGAGCGCGTGAACCGGCCAGCCGAGGCTTTTCGCGTAATCCTCGTCGAAGCAAAGCAGCGCGAATTCCTTCAAAAACAGCAGCGAACCGGCCAGCACGAGCACCGCGACGCCGGATAACAAGAGGAAATCCTGCGTCACCATCGAAGCGGTTTTTCCGTAAATGAAAGATTCCAGGCCGGCCGCGCTCGCTCCCGGCATATCTTGCGCCATCGCCAGAATCGAGACTCCGCCTCCGAAGAAAACGCTCAACACGAGTCCCATTGAGGTGTCGTCTTTGATCCGCGACGTGTTTCGCACCGCTAACACGAAAATGACGCCCGCCACGCCTGTGACCGTCGCTCCGGCGAGCAAGCCGACGAGATTTTTTCCGGTGTGTCCGGCCGCGACCATGAAAATAAAAGCGAGTCCGATCCCCGGCAAACAGGCGTGCGAAAGCGCGTCTCCCATGAGCGAGCGTTTCCGCAAGAGCAGAAAACTTCCGATCAATCCCGACGCCAGGCCGAGCACGAACGTTGTCATGAGAACCAGCCGCGTGTTGTGGTCTTGAAGCGTCGCCACCCGAAGGACGTCCTCCAGAAAGACCCAGCTGGAATCCGCGCGGCCGATTGCCGCGACCGGATCGCTCGCCGAAGCGGATGTTTCGCCCGCGGCGGGTGCCGTTATTCCAAACAGCAACAACAACAACATCGCGCCGGCGACCGAACCGAATCTGGCGAAAATTCGTTTCATCGCGGTTTCAACTGCGAAAGCGCGTGTTCGGCGTCGGCCAGCAGCGTCAGTTTTCCGCCGTAGGTGCGATGCAGGTTTTCCGTCGTGAAAACTTCCGCCGTCGGACCGGCCGCGACGATGCGCATGTTCAACATCACCAGCCAGTCGAAATACTGCGCCACGGTGCCGAGATCGTGATGGACGACGAGGGTGGTCTTGCCCTGCTTTTTCAACTCCTTCAACAAGGCGACGATCGCGCGCTCGGTCGACGCGTCGACGGCGGCGAACGGTTCATCCATGAAATACAGTTGCGCGTCCTGCGCCAGCGCCCGCGCCAGGAAAACCCGCTGTTGTTGTCCGCCGGAAAGCTGACTGATCTGCCGGTCCGCGAGATCCGCGATGCCGACCCGCTCCAGCGCCTGCCGCGCGATTTCCTTGTGCCGTCGGCGAACCGGACGAAACCACCCGATACGGCCGTACAACCCCATCGTGACGACATCGAGCGCGCTCGCCGGGAAATCCCAATCGACGCTTTCGCGCTGCGGCACGTATCCGACGAGCGAGCGCTGTTTTTTGTACGGTTCGCCGTAGATTTCGATTTGACCGGAAACCGTCGGAATCAAATCGAGGCAGGCTTTGATCAACGTCGATTTTCCCGCGCCGTTTGGCCCGACAATCCCGATTAATTTTCCTTCGGGAATTTCAAGATCGAGATCCCAGATGACCGGTTTCCGATGGTAGGCGACCGTCAAATCCCGGACGGACAAAGGCATTTTTTTCCCGGAATCGCTCGGCGAATCGGGACCGGATTTCGTTCGTTGTTTTAACATCGTGCCTTTCCTGAAATTGGAGATTCGTCAGTCATTTCGCGGTCGATAATTGGCCGGTGAAGCCTTTCGCGGGCGGATTTCCGCCCAGCGCTTTCGCGATCGTCGTGGCGTTGTGATCGAGCATTCCGATGTAGGTGCCTTCGTAGGTTCCAGCGGGGCCCATGGCATCCGAAAACAGCGAGCCGCCGATCGTCACGTTGTGACCTTGCGCACGGGCACCCTCGATCAACGCCCGGACGTTTTTATCGGAGACGGAAGTTTCGACGAAGACCGCCGGGATCTTTCGCTCCACCAGCATTGTTACCAGATTTTCGATATCTTTGATCCCGGCTTCGGAGGAGGTATTGATTCCCTGAATACCCAGAACTTCCAGATCGTAAGCTCGGCCCATGTAACTGAAGGCGTCGTGGGCGGTCACGAGCACGCGCTGATTTTCCGGAATTCCGGCGATCGCCTCGCGAACGTAATCGTCGAGCTCCCGGAGTTTTTGCCGGTAAGCGTCGGCGTTCTTCCGGTAATGATCGGCGTTGGCCGGATCGAACTCGCTCAACGCTTTTTCGATAACTTCGGTCGCCATGATCCAGCCGCCGACATCCATCCAGACGTGCGGATCGTATTTCGCCTCCTCGTCGGTCATGACGTAATCGCTCGTTTCGAGAATTTCCTCGGTCACAGCGTAGACCAGTTTGCCCTGGCGGGCGACGCGAATCAGGACGTCTCCCATTTTTCCTTCGAGCAGCAAGCCGTTGTAGAAAATGATGTCGGCATTGCTCAGCGCCATCACATCGTTGCGCGTGGGCTGGTAAACGTGCGGATCGACGCCTTCGCCGATCAAATTTTCGACATCGGCTTTGTCGCCGGCGACATTTCGCACCACATCGGCGATCATTCCGACGGTCGCGACGGCGCGGAATTGGCCGTTGGTGGAGGATTCCGGCGGACGTCCGCAGCCGGACAAAATCGTCGTCAAACCAGCCACAACGGCGAGCGCCAAACCCCGTCGCGCTCCGGCCGCAATTTTCGTTTTCAAAGTTCTCATTGGTGATCGATCGTAGCTCGGGCTACATTTGTCGCGGAAAAAATGTAAATTCGGCAGTCGGCCGCGACGATGTAGCTCAGGTTACGAAAAGGTAATTTGTAGCTTGTGCTACATATTGCTCTTGTCAAAAACTTTTTCTCGTTTTCCTTCGGATTCATGGGGCATCATTCGGACAAGGCCGGAACGGCGCGGCGGCACGAACGGGTTCGCCGGCAGCATTCGGACGAACTCGCGGAGGATTACGTGGAAGCGATCCATGCGTTGCGGACGAAATCGGGCGTGGCCCGGGTGGTCGATCTGACGCGGATTTTCGGGGTTTCGCACGTGTCGGTGATCCGCGCCTTGGCCCGTTTGGAGAAACGGGATTTGCTTCACCGCGACCCGGATGAAGGTATCGTTTTAACCGAGGAAGGCGTTTCTTGGGCGGTCAAAGCCGCTGAACGGCATTCGCTCGTCGTGCGGTTTCTGTGCAAAATCGGCGTTTCCCAAAACCAGGCGGATGCTGACGCGGAGGGAATCGAACACCATCTCAGCGGCGAATCCCTCCGTGCCATGGAATCGTTTCTCAAGACGGAAACGGCGGAACCGGACTGATTTCTTCGCGCCGGTTTCCGGATCCGTCCGCTTCCCAAGCTAAGGGAAAAACTGATTCCGTTACTTGACGTTGGCGGCGGAATATTGTCTTAATTCCCGAATGTTGACCTTATGACTAGGTTTACTTAACTTTTGCTTGAAGCGCGGGATTTCTTCTCGTAATCCGATATTTACATGAGCACGCACGCGACATCGAAAAACGACCGGAATGGGCTCGGACTGGCGACCCGGTGCGTGCGCGCGGGCGGATTGGGCGGGGAGCGGGAGTGGAATGCGCCCTTGCAGACGCCGATTGTGCAGAGCGCGGTTTTCGAATTGGGGAGTTCGGAGGATGCGGAGGCGATTTTTTCCGGGGAGCGGAAAGGGTATGCCTACGCGCGTTTCGGGAATCCGACGGTGGAGGCGCTGGCGGAGGCGATCGCGGATTTGGAGGGGGGCGCGGGCGGTTTGGTGACTTCGTCGGGAAACGGGGCGGTTTTGTGCGCGGTGACTTGCGCGCTGGAGGGACGGGAAGGGCCGTTGGTGGCGCACCGGGATATTTACGGGGGGAGCAGCGAGTTGTTGCGGATTTTGTCGCGGGTGCACCGGACGCCGGTGGAGTTTGTCGATTCGACGGATGAGGAGGCGTGGTTTTCGGCGGTGTCGCGGGCGGGGGCGGTTTTGCTGGAGACGCCGTCTAATCCGTTGATGCGGTTGATCGATCTGGAGGAAACGGTTTCGCGGGCGCGGGCGGCGGGAGCGCCGGTAATCGTGGACAACACCGTGGCGACGCCGTTCAATCAACGTCCTTTCGATTTCGGCGCGGATTGGGTGGTGCATTCGACGAGCAAGTTTTTGAATGGTCATTCCGATATGATCGGCGGTTGCCTGGTGAAGCGGGAGCCGCTTTCCAAGATGGACCGGGCGATTCACAAGAACCTGGGCGGGACGGTGAACGCGTTCGAGGCGTGGCTGGTGATGCGGGGGCTGCGGACGTTCGCGCTGCGGATGGAGGTGCATAACCGGAACGGGCAGGCGATCGCGGAGTGGTTGGAGAAACGGCCAGAGGTGAGCCGGGTGAATTTTCCGGGGTTGGCGTCGTTTTCGCAGGCGTCGTTGTTTGCGAAACAGATGAAAGCGGGAGGGGCGCTGCTATCGTTTGAATTGACGGGAGGGGAGGAGGCTGCTTGCAATTTTCTCGATAATCTTGAGTTGATCGTTCACGCGGTCAGTTTGGGAGGGATTGAGACGCTGGCGACGCGGCCAGCGATGTCCAGTCACCGTGGAATGAGTTTCGAGGAGCGCCAGCGGGCGGGAGTTTCGGATGGGTTGATCCGGCTCGCCGTGGGTTTGGAAACGCTCGACGATCTTCTCGCCGATCTTGACCGGGCGCTGAACAGAGGTAACGAAAAAGCCTGATTTGACGAAAAATGACACCGATTCCTAACAATGCGCCATTCACGCCGCAGCAAGCGGCGGGGCTCAACAGCCTTTTGCCAACGATGACAGCGGAGCAAATGCGCTGGCTGGGCGGCTTTTTCGCGGGCTACGCTTACGCCACTTCCGGGGCCGCGGGGGCGGTGCCGGCCGGAGTTCCGGCCGCGGCGGCGGCTCCGGCGGAGAAAGTGCCGGTGACCGTTCTTTACGGAACGGAATCGGGCAACGCCGAGGCGCTGGCCGACAAGGCGCGCAAGGAGCTGGGCAAACGCGGCTTCAAGGTGAGCCTGAAGGACATGGGCGACATCGAGCCGAAGGCGCTGGAGAAGACGGAGAATTTGCTCGTCATCGTCAGCACCTGGGGCGAGGGGGATCCGCCGGAACGGGCGGCGGCGTTTTACCAGAAGTTCATGGAAAACGGCGGGGCGAATCTGAAGGGGACGCGGTTTTCCGTTTGCGGGCTGGGCGACACGAGTTACGCCGAGTTTTGCAAAATGGGGAAGGATTTCGACGCGCGTCTGGAGTCGCTCGGGGGCGTCCGGATTTCGCCGCGGGCGGATTGCGATGTCGATTTCGAGCCGGAATTTCAGAAATGGTTCGATGGCGTGGTGAAGGAATTCGAAACGTCGGCCGCGCCGACGCCGACGCCGGGCATCGAGGTTTTGGGTGGTCCGGCGATCGCTGCTCCGGCCGAGCCGGCGGTGGCGTGGAGCAAGTCGAATCCGTTTCACGCGGAATTGGTGGAGAGGATCAACTTGAACGGCACGGGCTCCGCGAAGGAGACGTGTCACCTGGAGTTCTCGCTGGAAGGTTCGGGTTTGACGTATTTGCCCGGAGATTCTTTGGGCGTGAAACCGCGAAATTGCCCGGAGGTGATTGGGCATCTTTTGCAGGCGTCGAATCTGAGCGGAGACGAAGAGGTGAACCGGGCGGATGGCAGTGCGGGTCCGCTTCGCGACATTTTGTGCGAGGAGCTCGATAGCACGACGTTAAGCCGCAATCTCGTGAAGAAATACGCGGAAGTGACGAAGCTGGAAAAGCTGGCTCCGATGCTCGCGGATATGGAAGGGCTTCGGCGTTATTGTGAAGGGCGGCAGATTGTCGATCTTTTCTCGGAGCATCCCGCCAAGGATTTGTCGCCGCAGCAACTGGCGGAGATTTTGCGGGTGTTGCCGCCGCGACTTTATTCGATCGCTTCTAGTCTGCGCGCGCATCCGGAACAGGTGCATCTCACGGTCGGCATCGTGCGTTACAAGACGCATGGGCGAAGCCGGAAGGGTGTGGCGTCGACGTATTTGGCGGACCGCGTGGAAGTGGGGCAAAAAGTTCCGGTTTACGTGCACGCGAACAACCGCTTCCGTTTGCCGGAAGATCCGGATCGGCCGATCATCATGGTCGGGCCCGGCACCGGGATCGCGCCATTTCGCTCGTTCGTGGAAGAGCGGGCGGCGACCGGGGCGAAGGGGAAAAACTGGTTGTTTTTCGGCGACCAGCATTTCACCTACGATTTCCTGTATCAGTTGGAGTGGCAGGATTATCTGAAAGAAGGCGTGCTGACGCGAATGGATGTGGCGTTCTCTCGCGACGCACCGGAAAAGGTGTATGTTCAGCATCGGATGCGCGAGCATGGGCGCGAGATTTATAAATGGCTGGAAGAAGGGGCGCATTTTTATGTCTGCGGCGACGCTTTGCGTATGGCGAAAGATGTGAACGATACGTTGCAGGATATCGTCGCCGAGCATGGCGGATTGAAGCCGGACGACGCCAAGGAATATTTGACCCGTCTCACCAAAGATAAGCGCTACCAGCGCGATGTTTACTGATCCGTTTACGGAGGATTTTACAATGGAAAACAGAACCGTTACCGCGGACCTCTCGAAGCTTCATAATAACGAGACGATTAAATACGAGAGTCGCTTTTTACGCGGTCGTATAGCTGAGGATTTGGCGGATGCGACGACCGGCGGAATTTCGGCGGAGACGAAAGAGCTCACGAAGTTTCACGGAAGTTATATACAAGACGACCGCGACATCCGCGCCGAACGCCGCAAAAAGAAGCTGGAGCCGGCTTATTCTTTCATGGTGCGCGTGCGTGTGCCGGGAGGAGTTTGCACGCCTAAGCAATGGCTGACGCTCGACAAGGTAAGCGACGAGCGCGCGAACGGAACGTTGCGTTTGACGACACGTCAATCGTTTCAGTTTCACGGCATCATTAAGGGAAACATGAAGGCGGCGATTCGCGAGATCAACGAGTCGTTGCTGGATACTATTTCGGCGTGTGGAGATGTGAATCGTAACGTGATGAGTTGCGCGAATCCGTTCGAATCGGTGTATCACGCCGAGGTGCTCGAACTCGCGCAGGCGGTGGGAAAACATTTGCTCCCGAGAAGCCGCGCGTATCATGAGATCTGGCTCGACGGCGAAAAGATTAATGATCTGAACCAAGTCGAGGTCCAGGAAGAGGAGCCGATTTACGGGCGGACCTTTTTGCCGCGGAAATTCAAGATCGTATTCGCGATTCCGCCGAGCAACGACGTCGATATTTTCGCGCACGATCTCGGCTACATCGCGATCATCGAAAACGGAAAAATCGTCGGCTACAACATCACGGCCGGCGGCGGCCAGGGGATGACCCACGGCAAGGTGGAAACGTATCCGCGAAACGCGCACGTGGTCGCCTTCTGTACGCCCGAACAGGTGATCGACGTGACGGAGAAGATCGTGATGATCCAGCGCGATTTCGGCGACCGGGTCGACCGCGCTCATGCCCGCTTCAAATACACGATCGACGACCGCAGCGAAGCATGGTTGCGCGAGGAGTTGGAGAAGCGCTTGGGCCAAAAGCTGGAAGACGCCCGGCCTTATGTTTTTACCACTCGCGGCGACCGTTACGGATGGGTGACCGGGACGGACGGGAAGGAGCATTTGACGCTCTTTATCCAGAACGGACGCGTGAAGGACACGGCGGATTGCCAACTGAAAACCGGTTTGCGCGAGATCGCGGAAATGCACGACGGCGAATTCCGTCTGACCGGAAACCAGAACCTGATCATCGGCGGAGTTTTGCCGGAGAAGAAGGCGCTGGTGGAGGAAATTCTGCGCAAGAACAACATCGCGCTGGCGGGAGGCATGTCGGCGTTGCGGCTGAATTCGATGGCCTGTGTCGCGTTGCCGACCTGTGCGTTGGCGCTGGCGGAGAGCGAGCGTTATTTGCCGGATTTGGTGACGGAATTGGAAAACGCGTTGGAGGAAGTCGGTCTGCGCGACGACGAAATCGTGATCCGGATGACCGGTTGCCCGAACGGATGTGCGCGACCGTTTTTGGCGGAAATCGCGTTGGTCGGGAAAGGCCCGCGGACTTACAATCTGTATCTCGGCGCGTCGTTCACCGGCGACCGGTTGAACAAGCTTTACCGGGTGGACGTGAAGGACAGCGAAATCGTTTCGACCCTGCGGCCGATATTCGAGGACTACGCGAAGAATCGGGAAGAAGGCGAAAAGTTCGGCGATTTCACGATCCGTTGCGGCTACGTGCAAGCGACCCGCGAAGGGAAGGATTTCCACGAAAACGTCGGCGAACCGGTCGCGGCGAAGTAACGGGAAACGGAAGATTGGCTCGGATTTGTAACAAAAGGTAGCAAAGGAAGCAAAGGGCTCGGGCTGCTGGCGGTGTGGTATCGCTTCCGCGAAGCAATGCGACAATCTGAAGCGGCATTTCGTTTTGATGACCGACAAATTGCCGTGGCTGCTAAAAGCTTTATTTCACTTCACGATAGCAGTCTCGAAGCCTCTGGCTTTTGCTAAAGCTCCCTGATCCTTGTCACGAGTCAGGAAGAAATCTGGATTGATTTGTCCCAATAAGGCGACGTGCAGGACATCCGCGCTGCGCATTCTCATTCGGCTTCCGAAAGCGGCGCTCAACTGCTGGCAATCCCGCAAGGCGTCTTCGC
>CAZJCL010000068.1:0-1211 GCA_964544025.1 uncultured Opitutales bacterium
CCGCGCCACTCTCCACATCGGCGATCTCCCCTTCTGCTA
The DNA here is from genome assembly GCA_964544025.1 of uncultured Opitutales bacterium. Lineage (GTDB taxonomy): Bacteria > Verrucomicrobiota > Verrucomicrobiia > Opitutales > T3Sed10-336 > CAZJCL01. Next base: position 40 of record CAZJCL010000068.1, read on the forward strand.
CGGCGATCCCGTTCAAGTCAACCAGGTCTTCTCCAACCTGATCTCCAACGCCCTCAAATACCGCAACCCTTCCCGCCCCGGCCAAATCACTATTTCCGGATCGATCGAGGAGAACGATTCCATCTACCGCGTCAGCGACAACGGCATCGGCATCGAACCGCAAAACCAGCCCAAAATCTTCGAGATCTTCCACCGCCTCAATCCCGCCGCGAGCGATGGCGACGGCCTCGGCCTCAGCATCGCCCAACGAATCCTCCAAAAACACAACGGCACCATTTCCGTCGAATCCGAACCCGACCGCGGCAGCACCTTCTCCGTCACCCTTCCCCGCTCATCTCCCGCCAACAACAACCATCCCCGTAGCCCCGGCGCTTCGCCGACGACCTCATCCGCCTCAACGTAATGCCCCACAAAATCGAAAAACCGGAACGCATCCTCGTCATCGACGACGACCCCGGCCTCCGCCGCCTCGTCGAGAAACGCCTCGCCGAAAACGGACGAAATCCCGTCACCGCCGGTTCCGCCGCCGAAGCTCTCGAATGGCTGGAATCCAATTCCGCCGACCTCATCCTCCTCGATCTAAAACTCCCCGACGCGGTCGGCCCCGATCTGATCGAACGCCTCAAAACCCGCGGGCAACTCCCTCCCTTCATCGTCGCCACCGGCCAGGGCGACGAACGCGTCGCCGTCGAAATGATGAAACGCGGCGCGCTCGATTACCTCGTCAAAGACAGCCGCTTCCTCGACGTCCTCCCTCCGGTCATCGATCGCGTTCTCGCCCAGCTCCGCACCGAAAAACGCCTCGCCGCCGCCGAACAACAGGTCCGCCTCATCAAAGCCGCCGTCGAAGAAACCCAAGACGCCGTTCTCATCACTTCCGCCGAACATCCGAACCCCAAAATCGTCTACGGAAATCCCGCTTTTTACCGCCTCAACAACCTTTCCCCGCAAGACGTGGAAGGCCGCACCCTCGACGTCCTCGAACCGTGCTCCTCCGTCTGCTTCCGCCGCGCCCTCGCCCAAAACGAATCCTTCGCCGGAGAAAACCGCGTCAACCGCCCGAACGGCGATCCGCTCATTCTCGATTGCCACGTCGCCCCGATCCGCGACAACTCCGGCAACATCACCCACTGGGTCTCCATCCAGCGCGACATCACGAAACGCAAACTCGC
>CAZJCL010000068.1:1311-11255 GCA_964544025.1 uncultured Opitutales bacterium
GCAACATCACCCACTGGGTCTCCATCCAGCGCGACATCACGAAACGCAAACTCGCGGAACAAGGACTCAGCACCCGCGGACGCCAACAAGCCGCCGTCGCCCTCCTCGGAAACCGCGTCCTCTCCGGAATCCGTTTCGACGCCCTCCTCGACGAAACCGCCCATCTCCTCGTCGAAACTCTCGACGCCAGTTTCAGCAAAATCATGGAACGCCTCCCCAACGGCGACGGGTTCCTCCTTCGAGCCGGCGCCGGTTGGCGACCCGGTTACGTCGGCGTCGCCAAATCGCATCCCGAGCAATCCCCCGCCGCTCTCGCGATCTCCGCCCGCGAACCTGTCATCTACGAAAATTTGCCCGCCGATCCGCGCCTCGCTTCCGTCCCGTATCTCGCCGATCACGCCGTTCTCAGCGGCATCACCGTTCCGATTCACGACCGCGAAGGCGCGTTCGGAATTCTCGGCGTCGACTCCCGCGAAGCCCGCCGCTTCACCAAAGACGACATCCATTTCCTCCAAGCCGTCGCCAACGTCATTTCCGGCGCGCTCGAACGCCGCCGCTCCGAAAAGGAAATCCTCGACGCCAGCCTCCGCGAGCAACAACGCATCGGCCAGGATCTCCACGACGGCCTCGGCCAACACCTCACCGGCATCGAAATCCTCAGCCACATTCTCGAAGAGGAACTCGCCGAAAAAAACCTGCCCCAAGCCGCCCAAGCCGGGAAAATCGCCGCCCGCGTCCGCGAAGCCATTTCCCACACCCGCTACCTCGCCCGCGGCCTTTCCCCCGTCCACATCGAAGGCGACGGCCTGATGACCGCGCTCACCGAATTCTCCGCCAACGTCGAGGAAATCTTCCAAGTCCGCTGCCGCTTCGAATGCCCGAAACCGGTCTACTTCGACGACCACAACATCGCCACCCACCTCTACCGCATCGCCCAGGAAGCGACCAACAACGCCATCAAACACGGCAAAGCCAAAAACATTTCCATCTCCCTCACCCGCAAAAAAGAAATCCGCCTCGAAATCGCCGACGACGGCACCGGCTTCTCCTCCACCTCCGACCGCACCGGCATCGGCCTCCGCATCATGAACCGTCGCGCCACGATGATGGGCGGCCGTTTCGAAATTTCCCAACGCCCGGAAGGCGGACTAAAAGCGAGCTGCATCCTCCCCGCAAAACCGTAGATTCTTCCTCATGGCCTCCTCCGAAACCATCCGCCAAATCTTCATCGTCGACGATCATCCCATGATGCGCGAAGGCTTGGCGCAACTGATCTCGCGGGAAAACGATCTCCGCGTTTGCGGCGAGGCCGAGGACGCCGAAACCGCGCTCGCCGCCATCGAAAAACTCCGCCCCGATCTCGTCCTCGTCGACATCACGCTCGCCGGAAGAAACGGCCTCGAACTCATCAAAGACATCCAGGCCATCCATCCCGGCCAGCTCATCCTCGTCATCTCGATGCACGACGAATCCCTCTACGCCGAACGCGTTCTCCGCGCCGGCGCCAGCGGCTACATCATGAAACAACAAGGCGGAAAACAAATGATGAAAGCCATCCGCACCGTCCTCGAAGGCAACACCTACGTCAGCGAAAAAGTCGCCGCCCGCATCATCGATATTTTCACCGGCCGAAAATCTTCCGCCGAAACCTCCTCCGTCGAACGCCTCACCGACCGCGAACTCGAAGTCTTCCAACTCATCGGCCAGGCACTATCGTCCAAGGAAATCGCCCAACGCCTCCGCATCAGCGCCAAAACCGTCGAAGTCCACAAATCCCGAATCCGCGAAAAACTCGCCCTCAAAACCGGCACCGAACTCATCTCCTACGCCTCCCGCTGGCTCGGCGCCCAATCCCAGTAAATCCTAAACGAAAAAAGCCCCCCCGCTCTTCCTCTTCATTCAAACTTCTTCTTTCTTAATTCGCCCTTTCCAGCTCCTTTACCCGCTCCTAAGGTTTTCCCTTAGGTCCCCTAAACCTTTCTCGTACACCGGATGCGCCGGTTGACCAATTGCCGGCTCCGGGTTCCACCTGCTAGTTTCAATCCGTGAAACAGGTAACGAACAACGCCCCAAAACCGGCCGCCGGAGAAACCGCTCCGACATTCGCCGTCACGATTTTCTACAACGAAGCGTCCGACGGCCGGTATGGTAAACGCGTGTTCGATTTGATCCGCTCCGAATTCGCGGACGATTCGGATGTTCGTCTCCGCCTTTGGCGCCTCGACCTTCTGCAAAACCCCAACATGCGTAACGAAATCCGCGCCGACGTCGCGGCCGCCGATCTTCTCATTCTCGCCGCGCCGTTATCCGGCTCGGATTCCCCCGACGCCCTCGCCGATCTGCTTTCCTCCTTTTCCGGCATCACGCTTCCGGAAGTTCTGATGCTCGATTCCAACGAGCGGTTGCTCTGCGATTTTCCGGCCGAAAAAGAAACCGTCACCACGTGCGGCGCCCGCATTGAGCGTTCCCGAAACGGCTCCGCCTGGCGCTTCGCCCACTGTTCCTGAAACCCGTTTTCCATTTTGCGATGAATGCGTCTCCGAAACAGATCCTGAACACCCTCCAGCAATCCGCCGTCTACCGAGGCTACGAGGAAGCCTTCCAAACCGGCCTTCAACTCCCGCTGACTCTCCGCCCGGCCGAGCACTGGGGACTTCCGCTTCAGGATTGCCGGTTCGAAAATCCGTTCTGCGCCATGATGGCCGCGCAACGAAAAAGCTGCGCCGCCTGCCTCCACGAACAACACCGCCTCCGCCAGAGCATCGACGACGGCCCGGCGACCATCACCTGTTTCGCCGGCCTCAGCGAAACCCTCGTTCCCGTCCGCCACCAAGGAGAAGCCATCGGCTACCTCCAAACCGGACAAGTCCGCCTCGCTCCCCCGACCAACGAACAATTCGAGAAAGTCGCGAAACAGCTTACGGCCTGGGGCGCGGATTTCGAACGCGAGGAATTGAAAGAAGCCTATTTCGCCGCCGAGCCAATCGCCCCCGAACGCTATTCCGCGATGGTTTCTCTTTTGGAAACTTTCGCCGATCACCTCGAAGTCATCACGAACCAAATCGTCGTCCAAACCGAAAACGCCGAACCTCCGCTCGTCAAAAAAGCGAAAGCGTTCCTCGAGGAAAACTTCGCCGAAGAAATCAGTCTCGAACAGGTCGCCCGCTCCGTGAGCACCAGCACATTCTATTTCTGCAAAGCGTTCAAAAAAGCGACCGGCCTCACCTTCACCGAATTCCTTACCCGCCTGCGAATCGAAAAAGCGAAAGAAATGCTCCTCGCTCCTCACACCCGCATCAGCGAAGCCGCCTTCGCCGTCGGCTTCCAATCGCTTTCCCAATTCAATCGCGCCTTCAAAAAAATTGTCGGACGCTCGCCCACCGAATACCGCCAAAACCTGCCCGACGCGATGGTCGCCTGATCGTCGCGATTACGCAGATACAAAAAAAGGCCGCCCTTCGCCGGACGGCCTTTACCGAGAATCCCGAGACAAGATTATTTCTTTTTCGCTCTTCCCCGGCCTTTCGCTTTCGCCTTGGCCTTCGGAGCCGGAGCGGAAGCCGGTGCGGATGCCGAAGCCGCCGCTGGCTTCTGCGCTTTCACATACTTGGCGACCGTCAACGGACTAACTTTGGTTTCCCGCGAAATAGCGGTATTGCTTTTTCCTTCCGCCTTCAAACGAAGAATCCGGTCCACCGTTTCCGGCGGCAATCCGCGCGAACCGCGACGCGGACGCTCATTCGCTTCTAGCTCTTCCAGCGCCTGAAGAAATTCGCGACGGGACGAAAAACCGTATTCTTCATGCGCGTTCGATAACTTCTCATACTGACGAAGAACAGCTTGCGCCGCCTCCTGACTTTCCAGCACTTGTCTAGCTTGTGAATAATTCATCCATTAACCCTCTTGCTGAGATGAATCAATCCGTCAAGCGAATACGTAATGCGCAATATCAACTTCTATAACATTACCGCGAACCCCGCCCCTGCACGTTACTCTTTTTTCCTTACCAAGGAACTGTGACGCACATCCTCCCCGCGAAGTAAATAAAGCACATCCTCCGCCACATTCGTCGCATGATCTCCAATCCGTTCCAGCGAACGTCCCGCGAACAATAACTCGATCGCCGCCGGCGCGATCGTCGAATCACTAATCGTTCGCCGGGTAATATCTTTGTGGAAACGTTTGTGCATCCGGTCCACTTCCTCATCGCGATGACAAACCGCCAGCGCCTTCTCCGCCGATCCTTCGAAAAACGCGTCCAACGCATCCTCCACCATTGCACGAACCGCTTCCGCCATCTCCGCAAACTCCACCGGCAAATTCTCCACCGGCTGACAATGCGCCAGCTTCTGCACCCGTTTCGCGATATTGCACGCTTCATCGCCAATCCGCTCGATCTCATGACTCGCGTTCATCGCGCTTATCACCAATCGCAACTCCTTCGCCAACGGACCGCGCAAGCTGATATAACGAATCGCCTCCGCGTCGATCTCCATTTCCAATCGATCGATCTCATCGTCCTGCGTCCGAATCCACGCCGCCAATTCGGTATCGCCTTCATGCAAAGCCTGCGTTGCCATCCGTACCTGGTCCACCGCCTTCGCCCCCATCTGAGATAGGTAAACCCGCAGAGTTGTCAGCTCTTGTTCAAAAAATCGCTTCATCGGTTTCATCTCCGGCATCGCAGAAAAATCTCCTGTTCTCAACCGAATCGCCCGCCGACGTAAGCTTCCGTCTGTGGATCTTTCGGGTTCATGAATATTGTGGCAGTCTCATCGTATTCCACAAGCTTTCCCAAATAGAAGAAAGCCGTCCGATCCGAAACCCGCGCCGCCTGTTGCATGTTGTGCGTCACGATCACGATCGTGAATTCCTTCTTCAATTCATGGATCAACTCCTCCACCTTGCCCGTCGCCACCGGGTCCAGCGCCGAGCACGGTTCATCCATCAACAATATCTGCGGACGGTTCGCGATCGCCCGGGCAATACAAAGCCGCTGCATCTGTCCCCCCGATAAACTGAACGCGCTTTCATGCAACCGATCCTTCACTTCGTCCCACAAAGCCGCCCCTTTCAAACTTCGCTCCACCGCCTCATCCAGCTCCGATTTCCCCCGCCGCCCCGCCACTCGCAAGCTATAAACGACGTTCTCATAAATGCTTTTCGGAAACGGATTCGACTTCTGAAACACCATCCCAATCCGCTTCCGCAACGAGATCACTTCCAGCGCCGGATCGTAAATACTATGCCCATCGATCAAAATGTCGCCCGCGTGCCGCGCCCCATCGATCAAATCGTTCATCCGGTTCAGATTCCGCAACAACGTCGATTTCCCGCAACCCGATGGCCCGATAAACGCCGTCACCTGCCGCTCCGGAATGTCCAAATTCAAATCGAACAACACCTGCTTGTTCCCGTAATAAAACCGGTAATCGCGGATCTGGATATACGCCGCGTTCAACTCCGGTTCGTCCCCCGTCTTCTTCCGCGTTTCCGCTGGAGATGGTAAAGTCCCAATCATAATCAAAAGTAAACTACCGTTGTTCTCTTAAAACGCCGAGGCCGTGAATTTCTTCCTCAACCGCTGCCGGATATAAACCGCCGCCAAATTCAACATCACCACCATGGCGATCAGAACCAGCGTGCTCGCGAACACCATCGGTTTCGCCGCTTCCGAATCTGGCGACTGAAACCCGAGGTCGTAAATATGAAACCCAAGGTGCATGAATTTCCGCTCCAGGTGAATGAACGGAAAAATCCCGTCCACCGGCAGATTCGGCGCCAGCGCCACCACCCCCACCAGCATCAACGGCGCAACTTCCCCCGCCCCCCGCGCCATCGCCAAAATCAATCCCGTCAAAATCCCCGGAGCCGCCGCCGGCAAAACCAGCCGCTGAATCGTCTGCCATTTCGACGCCCCGCAAGCCAGCGATCCTTCCCGCACGCCCCGCGAAACCGCCGCCAGCGATTCCTCCGTCGCCACGATCACCACCGGCACCGTCATCAAAGCCAACGTCAACGACGCCCACAAAATGCCGCCCGTCCCGAAAGTCGGCGTATGACTCGCCAGCGCCTGAGGAAAAAACAATTTATCAATCGTCCCTCCCACGAAATACACAAAAAACCCCAGCCCGAAAATTCCGAACACGATCGACGGCACCCCCGCTAAATTGTTGATCGCGATCCGCACCGCCCGCACAAACGGCCCTTGCCGCGCGTATTCCCGCAAATAAATCGCCGCCATCACCCCGAACGGCGTCACCGCCGCACTCATCAAAACCGTCATCGTCAACGTCCCGAAAATCGCCGGAAAAATCCCGCCTTCCGTGTTCGCCTCCCGGGGAAAGCCGCTCAGGAAATGCCAAACATTGCGAACGAACAACCCCACCTTCTCCCAAACACTCAACCGATTCGGATAATAAAAACTCACAATATCTCCCACCGCGATCATCCGTTCCTCCCCCGTCGCCAACCGCACCTCCAGCGCGCTTTCCCGCAACTCACCGCGCAACGCGGACGCCTCCTCCGCCAACGGCTCATACCGCCCCTGCAACTCCGCCATCTCTTTCTCCAGCGACTCCAACTCCCGCGCCTCCTCCGCCGTCAACTCCTCCAGTCCCGCGAAATACCGCTGCCGCAGTTCCAGATCGCGCATCGCCAAATTGATCCGCCCGATCTCTCCCCGCTCGATCCCGTCGATCCGCTTCCGCAACGCCGCCGACGCCGCCACCCGCTCCTCCAGCGCCTCATCGAATTCCGCCTCCCCCGCCGCAATCTCCCCGCCTTCCGCGTCCCGCAACTTCACCGGCTCGAAAATCGCATATCCCCACTCCATCCGCTCCGCGTAAATCAGATTTTCCGGATACGAAACGTCCACAATCGCCCCGCTTTCGAAAAACGCGAAACTCTGCCCGTACGCCTCCCGGTTCCCCAGAAAAAGCTGCGTCTCCCGCCGGTCCCGCGGATCCTCACTCGCCCGTTCCTTCTCCGTCAAATCCCGCGAATCCTTCTCCTGCTCCAGCACGACCGCCCCCGCTACAAAACGGCTCCCCGCAAACTTCGCCCCTTCTTCCAGCTCCACCAGCGCCACCGGCTTCGGCCAAAAAACCGTCACCCCGTTCACCAGAATCAGCCCCAGCAAAAACAAAATCATTGCCAGACCGCAGGCCAATCCCGCCGCCGTTACCCAAACGAAAAGCTCCCCTTTCGTCTTCCCCGATCGCGTTTCCCCAGATGTTCGCATCAGCTTTTCCAAAAATTTTCCGCTTTTCGCATCAGACGCCTATTCCACCGCCCGGTATTTCTCCCGCAGCCGCTGGCGCATGATTTCCGCCACCGTGTTGATCAAAAACGTAAACGCGAAAAGGATCATCGCCCCCAAAAACAGCGTCCGGTAAAGCGTCCCCAAATACGGAGCCTCCGGCAGCTCCACCGCGATATTCGCCGACAAAGTCCGCATCCCCGTAAAAATATTGAAATCCGTCACCGGCGTATTCCCCGTCGCCATCACCACGATCATCGTCTCCCCGACCGCCCGCCCCAGCCCGATCATTATCGCCGAAAAAATCCCCGCCGAAGCCGTCGGCAAAACCACCCGCAACGCCGTCTGCCACCGCGACGCCCCCAGCGCCAGCGACCCCGACCGAAACGCTCCCGGCACATTCGCCATCGCGTCCTCCGCGATCGTATAAATGATCGGAATCACCGCGAATCCCATCACGAAACCAACCACCGCCGCGTTCCGCTGCTCAAATCCCAAACCCGTCACCGTCGGAAACCACAACCGGAAATCCGCCACCCGCGTCCCCGTCTCCGGATCCGTCACCACAAAGAAAATCCGCTCCGCCACCGGCCCCAGTTTCCACCCCAGAAACGCGAACAAAAACATCGCCGGAGCCACCAGCAAAAACTCGTTCCCATCCCGCAACCGCGCCCGAATTCCCCGCGGCACGAAATCCCACGCCCACCCCATCGCCAGCGCCCCCGCCGCCGCGCCAATCACCGCCAAAAACACCGACGGAATCCGGTTGCTCACGATCGGAGCCAACCAAAGCGCCGCCAGAAAACCCAACACCACCGACGGCAACGAAGCCATGATCTCGATCCCCGGCTTCACCACCCGCTTCACTTCCGGCTTCATAAACTGCGACGTGTAAACCGCCGCCAAAATCGCGATCGGCAACGCGAAAACCATCGCGTAAACCGTCCCCTTCAACGTCCCGATAATCAGCGGAATCATCGACAACTTCGGCTCGAAACTGTCCGTCCCCCCGGTCGATTGCCAAACATACTCCGGCTCCGCCCGCCCCTCGTATTGCACCTTCCCGAAATACGTTTTCCACCCCGCCTGCGGATGCGGATCGCGCAACCGGTAAACATGCAAATCGTTCTCCGTATCCAGAAACAAAATATGATCGTAACGCGGCGTCAAAATCGCCCGCTCCACCGCAAACGGCAACTCCGCCTCCCACCGCGTCGTCTCCGTCGTCATATACCGCAACGACGCGAAATTCCCGCTCCCCGTCAAAAACGCCTTGTTCCGCATCCCCGCCGAAAAATACTCCGGAGCCCCCGGCAACGCCGCGAATTCCTTCGTCCGCCCCCAAAGCCGCTCCCCCGTTTCCGGATCCGGAAACAAACTGAAAACCCGCGTCTCCCCCGCCCCGTTCGCAAACACGATCGACATATCCCCCAGCACGAAATCCATTCGCGCCACCGTCGCATCCGCCATCCCCGCGAACGGCGAAAACCGCTGCCTCACCACGAATTCCCCATCCGCGAAAAACAAATAACTCACCTCCCCCTCCGCCGTCGCCACCACCAGCGAATCCGCCTCGTTCCCGACCAACAAGTGCGCCGGCCTCCCCGCCAACCGCTCCGTCAAATCAAACGCCCGGTCCACCTGCAACGGCCCCGCCCCCATCAAACTCCGCCGCTGACTTAAAGTCACCGCATGCAACTCCACCTCCCCGTCCACCGTCTGAATCGCCCCCGCCAATTTCCGCGCCCCGCCATCCCCATACGCCACCATCTCCAACGGAAACCCCTCCCGCCCGATCGCGATCAACGGCGACGCGCTCAAACTCGCCCCGATCTCCCGCCCCCCCTCCTCCGGAAACGACGCCGCGTAATTCACCCGCACCGCCGAAAACCGCCCATCCCTCGTCCCCACCAAAATCTCCCCCGACCGCGCGTTATACCGCACCGCCGAAACCTCCATCTCCTCCCGAAACGGCGACTCCAACTCCATCCACCCCTTCTCCCCCGCCAAATCCAAAACCCGCACCCGCCCGTCCGCCGTCACAAAAAACGGCAACTCCGCCCACTCGTCGCTCCCCATCTCCACCACCGCGATCTCCCCCAAATCCACCGACCGCTCCAACTCCACCCGCGCCCCCCGAAACAGCGGCAAAATCTGGATAAAGATAAAAACGAAAATCCCGAAAACCGCCGCGATCACCGACAGTCCACCCACCTTGATGAACTGGTTCATAAACCGGTCGAACCACAACGTCGGCCGCGAAACCCGAAACCGCTCCGGCATTTCCGGCCGCACTCTCTCCTCCCGTTGCCCCGGCGCCTCCTCCTCTTCTGACGGTAAAGTAGATAAACCCATATCCTTCTCCCGTCACAATACCCCCCATTTGTTACAATCCCGTGACACCCCCGCAACAACCCGGCAAACAAACAAAGTTCGAAGTTCCTCGTTCAAAGTTCAAGGCCCACCTGTTCCGCCCGCGACTAGGCGATGCTCAACCCTCGAGCCGGAAACCCCAATCCGCCCCCCACCTCACCATAAACAATGAACGTTGGACGTTGGACGTTGGACGTTAAACTCTGAACTTCGAACTTCGAACTTCGAACCCTGAAGTTTAAGCTTAAAAGCTTCCCGCCTCCCCAGTCCCGGAGGGACGCCCGCCACTAACCCGGCGTTTCAACGCCGG
>CAZJCL010000069.1:0-5836 GCA_964544025.1 uncultured Opitutales bacterium
GCGTGGGGCGATTTGGGGGCGGGGGGGTGGGTGTGGGGTTGCCAATGGGGGGGAGGTTTTGGCAGAATTGGGGGAAGGATGGTGAAGAAGATTTTGATTTTCGCCGGGATTCTGGCGGTGGTGGCGATTCTGGCGATTGCGGCTTTGCCGTTGTGGCTTCCTTGGGTGGTTCGGCCGGTTTTGGAGGGGCAGGCTGTTGAATACGATGCTTATGAACGGGTCGGGTATGGGCGTCTGGCGTTGACGGATCTGGTTTACGAATCGGAGGGGATTCGGGCGGAGGCGGAACGGGTGGAGGGGTTTATGCCGTTGGCGTGGCTGTGGAAAAAGTGGCGCGGGGCGGAGGATGAGGAGTTCGCGGAGGTCGAGGGTTGGCGGGTCGAGGTTTTGGAGACGGAGGAGGAGCCGGCCGCGGGGGAAGGGAGGCCGGGGGAGCCGGTTTCGGTTTATGAGATCGCGGGTCAGGTGGAGGGGATTGTGGAGCAGGTGATTGCGTGGGCTCCGCGGGTTCGGGTGGGAGAAGGGGAAGTGGTTTTGCCGGATGGCCGGGTGATCGAGGTGGCGGGGGCGCGTTGGGAGAAGGGGGAGATTTCGGCGGAAGTTCGGGATCCGGATTTGGGGCAGACGGTGCGTTTGGCGGGGGATTTGCGGGGTGGTTTTCCGTATTCGCTGCGGGCGGAGGCGGATCCATTTCCGTTTGCGGTGGAGATCGGGGTGGAGCGGGAGAGCGGGAAACTGGCGGTGCGGGGCGAGGCAGAATTGGCGGGGAATCCGGTTTTTCTGGAGGCGGAGTTTCCGGCGGAAGGTTTTTGGCCGGAGCGGGCGGATTTGCGGGCGGAGCGGTTTCGGGTTCCGCCGGAGTGGGCGGAGGTGGAGGGGTATCGGGAGGTTGTCGGAGATTTTCGGGCGGAATGGCGGGAGGGGCGTTACGCGGGGGATTTGCGGGTGGAGGCGGAACCGGAATCGCCGGACGGGCAATATCCGCCGTTGGAGGCGGTGGTGGCGGCGAGCGGGGACTTGAAATCGGTTTTGGTGGAGAAACTGGAGGCGATTTCGCCTTGGGTGACGGCGAATCTTTCGGATCCGGTGGAGGTGACTTATTCGGGAGATTTGTTGTCGGGGGATTCGGTGTTTCGGGTGGCGGCGGATTTGGGGGAACAGCCGTTTGTGGAGGCGAGTGGAATCGTGAACGGCGAGGTGCGGGTGGCGCCGGGGGAAGGGCGGTTTCCGCAGGTGGATTTCGATTTGGACGGGGAGGCGCTGGCGGGGTTTGGGGTGGAGCTGCGGTCGGTGTCGGCGGGAGGCGTTTTGCGTTGGCCGCTGCTGGATTTGGTGAAACTGGATTTGGTGGGGGCGGACGGGACGGAGGCGCGGGTTTCGGCGTCGGAAATCGATTTGGAAAAGCGGCGGGTGAAGAGCGGAAGGGCGGAGGGAATGCTTTTGCCGGGGATGGTGGAAGCGTGGTTGCCGGAGAATGTGGGGTTTTCGGCGGTCGAATTCGCGGCGGAATTTGGCGGGGAATTCGCGGAGATTTCGCACGCGGGGGAAATTCGGGTTCGGGAGGCGGTGTTGCCGGAAGTGCGGGTGCTCGACGCGGATTTTTCGTGGGCGGGGCGGATGGAGGATTTGCGGGACTTCGCGCTGGGATTGACGGCGGGGGAAGGGCTGCTGTTTTTGCGGGGGGAATCGGAGTTGGAGGAGAAATCGGTGGAGGTCGTTTTGCGGGAGTTTCGGCTGGAGCGGGCGGGGGAGGCGATTTTGGCGTCGGAAAACGCGAGTCGTTTGGCGGCGGATTGGGGGAACACCGGGGCGGTGGCGGTGGCGTTGGATCGGTTGTATTGGACGGGTGGGGAGGGTTCGCTGGAGGCGTCGGCGGAGATCCGCTGGCCGGAGGCGGGGCGGTTTTCGGTGAAGATGGAAGGGTTGAAGCCGGATTTGCTGCGGGATTTCGTGGGGGTGAGCGAGACGGAATTCGATTTGCGGCGGGTGGCGGCGGAGGGGAATTGGGACGAGGGGCCGTTGGTTTTTCGGACTCGCGCGGAGTTGAGTCTGGATTTGCAGGGGGAGCCGGTGACGGTCGAGGTGGCGGCGGAAACGGTGGACGAGAGCATCCGGATCGAGCGTTTGCGGGCGACGAGTTTGGGGGAGGTTTTGGCGGTGGCGGAAGGGGTTTTGCCGGTTTCTTTGCATCCGGGCGGGGAGAGGTTTGTTCGGTTGCGGGATTACGGGGATATGAGTTTTCACGCGAGCACGGCACCGGAAACGCGGTTTTGGAATTGGTTGGGAGACACGACGGGAGTGCGGTTGAGCGATCCGGATTTGACGGTGGATTTGGGCGGGACGCCGTTTGCGCCGACGGGGGAGATTTCGGGAACGGCGAGGGGGATTCGTTTGGAAAGGGACGAGGCGGGGGCGTTGCCGACGTTGGAGAATTTGCGGATCGCGATCGGGTTTGACGTGGATTCGGTGCGGCTGGACGAGATTTCGCTGGATGTGGAAGGGCAGAATGCGCGGGTGGCGGCGGCGTTGCCGATGGGGCCGGACCGTTGGCGGGATTTGGTGCGGGAAGGGGAGATTCCGGATTGGCGGGAGGCGAGCGGGGAATTGCAAATCGCGGAGGCGCAGATCGGGGTTTTTGCGCGGTTTTTTCCGACGTTGTTGAGCCGTCAGGGAACGTTGACGGCGGATGTGCGGATTTTGCCGGGGTTGCAGTTGGCGGGGGGATTGACGGTGGAAAATCTTGGGACGCGTCCGCTTTTGCCGCTGGGATCGATTCAGGATGGAACGGCGCGGATCTCGTTCGACGGGCGGCGGGCGGTGGTGGAGGAGATCAGCGGATTGCTGGGTGGGGAACGGCTTTTGGTGACGGGGGAAATCGATTTGCCGATCGAGCAGGAGTTGGCGTTTGGGTTGCGGGTGGCGGGGGAGAATATTCCGCTGGCGCGGCGGCCGGGGCTGATTTTGCGGTCGGATTTGGATTTGCGGATTGCGGGGAATGCGGGGGAGACGCCGCGGATTTCCGGGAACGTCGGATTGCGCGACAGTTATTATTTGGCGAATTTGCGATTGATGCCGACGGGAGCGGTGGCGACGCCGGAACGGAGGCCGCCGTTTTTTACGGTGGCGCAGGAGCCGTTTAACGAATGGTTGCTGGACGTGGAGATTCGCGGGCCGGAATTCTTGACGGTGCGCGGGTCGATTTTCCGGGGAACGCTTTCGGCGATTTTCCGGTTGGAAGGGACGCTGGAGGAACCGCGGGCAATCGGGAGCGTGACGATTGATACGGGGCAGATCCGTTTTCCGTTTGCGGCGATGGACATCACGCAGGGGGAGGTGACGCTGGCGCCGGAGAATCCGTATCGGCCGCAGTTGTTCGTGGTGGCGACGTCGCGGACTTTCGGGTACGATTTGCGGATGGAAGTGACGGGGACGGCGGACGAGCCGGTAATCGAGTTTACGTCGAATCCGCCTTTGACGTCGGAAGAGGCGCTGTTGATGGTGAGTGCGGGGGAGTTTCCGCGGGACGAGGCGTCGTTTACGACGCAGCAGAAGGCGAGCAAGTTCGCGGTGTATATCGGGCAGAATTTGTTGTATCAGATAACTGGGGACGACACGGCGGCGGACCGGTTGATTATTCGTTCGGGGGAGTATATTTCGGAGCAGGGACGGGAGACGATGGCGATCGAATACAAGTTGACGGAGGATTGGTCGATCGTGGGGGAATACGATCGGTTTGACGATTATAACGCCGGGTTGAAGTGGAATATTTACACGCGATGAGAGGTTTGGGCGGAATGCGGAGACGGTTTCTTGCTGGCTTGGCGGTCGTTGTTTTCGGGCTGTCGGTTGGCGGGATGCCGGCGGTTTGGGCGGAGGAGGAGAAGGGGCCGGAGCCGGCGGAGATCAAGGTGGGCGGATACGGGTTTTTGGGGAGCCGGTCGTTGACGCGGACGTTGGATATTTTGACCGACGGGAGCGGCGACGTGGAGTTTTTGGACGCGAATCAGATCGAGGATGGGGCGATGATTTTGATGGCGCGGGTGCAGCAGGATGGGTATTTGCGACCGGCGCTCGCGGCGACGGTGACGTTGGAGGACGGGAGCGAGCAGGTGTTTGAGTGGGATTACCAGCTGTTGACGATGTTGCCGCGTCCGTTGCGGGCGACGCGGGTGGAATACGAGATCGATCCGGGCGTTCTTTATTATTACGGGGAACTGGATTTCGCGGGATTGACGGTGCTGGAGGAGGAGACGGCGACGGAGTATTTCGTGGCGACGGGGTTTTTGTTCCGGACGAAGAAATCGCGGATTTTTACGCCGGGCGGATTGGAGCAGGGTTTGACGAATTTGCGCGAGGTGCTGATTCGGGACGGTTATGAGGAAGCGCAGGTGACGGCGGCGAAAGCGGAGCAGAATCATGAGACGGGGGAAGTCGATGTGGTTGTGCGGGTTTCGGAGGGGCCGCGCTCGTTGATCCGGGAGGTACGGACGCTTTTGGCGTTGTCCGGGGAGGAGCACAAGGTGGACACGGGGCATTTGGACGGGGAGCCGTTTTCGCGGGTTTGGACGCAGGATTACGCGCAGACTTTGCGGCGGGATTTTTATCGGCGCGGATATCCGGACGCGGAGGTGACGGTCGAGGTGGTGGGTAGGGAATCGGTGGAGGAGCGGGTGTTGGTGGATTTGGCGTTCACGATCTTGCCGGGGCCGTATGTCGAGGTGGGGGAGGTTGTTTTTCGGGGCCAGGAGAAAACGCGGGAATCGATTTTGGGGAGACGGGTCGATCTCAGCAGCGGGGATCCGCTGAACCGGATAGAGGTGGACAGCGGACGGACGCGGCTGGCGCGGTTGGGGGTTTTTGATTGGGTGGATACGGAATTGGAGCCGGTGGACGAGGAGACGCGGAACGTGGTTTACAACCTGCGGGAAGGCAAGGAGGTGGATGTGAATTTGCTTTTCGGGTACGGGAGTTACGAGATGCTGCGGGCGGGAATCGAGGTGGAGCAGTTCAATATTTTTGGGCGGGCGCATCGATCGCGGTTGCAACTGGTGCAGTCGATGCGTTCGTCGACCGGGAATTATCGGTACACGGTGCCGGAGATTTTTGGGGAGGATATTCATGGCTACAGCCAGCTGTTCGGTTTGCTGCGGGAGGAGCCGGATTTCGACCGGGTGGAGTATGGAGGGACGGTTGGTTTGCAGACGTATTTGGACCGGATCGATACGGAGGCGAGTTTGCGGTACACGTATCAATTGCTGGAAACGCAGGATCACGATCTGATCGAGGAGGATGGATTGAATCGGGCGATCGTGGCGGCTATTGGGCTGGATTTGCAGCGGGACCGGCGGGACAATCCGATTTATCCGGAAGAAGGATACACGGTTTTTTCGAACCTGGAAACGGCGTCGAGCGCGTTTGGCGGGGAGGTGGATTATCAGCGTCTGGAAATCGGCGGGAGTTACCATTTACCGTTGCGTCGGGGGCGGTTTATTCACGTGGGTTTGCAGCACGGGATCATCCACACGTTCGGGGAAGTGGCGGATGAGATACCGTTTAACCGGCGTTTTTTCATGGGAGGCGAGAGCACGGTGCGCGGTTATTTGCAGGGGGAGGCGTCGCCGCGGAACGAGCTGGGGGAAATTTCCGGGGCGGAATCTTTTGTGCTGTTGAATTTGGAATTCGAGCAAGCGCTGACGCAGCAGTGGTCGGCGATTTTGTTTTCGGATTCGATCGGATTCGCGCGCAGCGTGGATGATTATCCTTTCGACGACACGCTTTTCTCGGTCGGCGTCGGGATTCGTTACAAGACGTTTATCGGGCCGGTGCGATTGGAATA
>CAZJCL010000069.1:5936-9322 GCA_964544025.1 uncultured Opitutales bacterium
TATGACCTTTCTTACCTTTGCCCTGTTTACCGGACTTGTCGGATTGCTTACGTGGATCATTACGCGAAAGGCGGATCACGCGACGAGCGACGGATATTTTCTGGCGGGGCGGAATCTGACGTTTCCGTTTATCGCCGGATCGCTTTTGCTGACGAATTTGTCGACGGAGCAGATGGTCGGGTTGAACGGATCGGCGTTTGTCGACGGGTTGTCGGTGATGGCGTGGGAGGTTCTGGCGGTGGTGGCGCTGGTGGTGATGGCGCTGTTTTTTTTGCCGCGGTTTTTGCGGAGCGGGGTGGCGACGGTTCCGCAGTATTTGGAAATCCGTTTCGACAAGGCGACGAGCACGATTACGAATTTGATTTTTCTGGTCGCTTACGCGGCGATACTTTTGCCGATCATTCTTTATACCGGCGCGACGGGATTGAACGGGATTTTGGATATTCCATCGCTGACGGGGCTGGAAAGCCGGGCGGCGAATCTGTGGCTGATGGTTTGGCTGGTGGGGATTATCGGTTCGATGTACGCGCTGTTCGGCGGGCTGCGGACGGTGGCGGTTTCGGATACGTTGAATGGAATCGGGTTGTTGATCGGCGGATTTCTGGTGGTGTATTTCGGGCTGCAAGCAGTCAGCGATGGGAACGGGATTTGGGAAGGATTGCGAACCGTTCGCGAGGCGAATCCGGAGAGAATGAACTCGATCGGGCGGGCGGATCAGGCGGTTCCGTTCAGCACGCTTTTCACCGGAGTGGCGCTGTTGAATCTGTTTTATTGGTGCACGAACCAGCAGATCATTCAGCGGACGTTTGGGGCGAGCAGTTTGGCGGAGGGGCAAAAAGGGGTGTTGCTGACGGCGGGTTTGAAATTGCTCGGGCCGCTTTACCTGGTTTTGCCGGGCATCATCGCGTTTCATTTGTTCGGCGATTCGATTGAAGGGGATCAGGCTTACGGGGCGCTGGTTCATCGGGTGTTGCCGAGCGGACTGACCGGATTTTTCGCAGCGGTGATGGTGGGGGCGATTTTGAGCAGTTTCAACTCGGCGCTGAACTCGACCTGCACGCTGTTCAGTCTCGGAGTTTACAAGGCGATGATTCGCCCGGACGCGACGGATGCGGAGGTGGTGCGGTCGAGCAAGTGGTTTGGCTGGGGAATGGCCATCGTGGCGATGACGATCGCGCCGATGCTCGCCGGAGTGGGCGGAATTTTTTCGTATTTGCAGAAGATGAACGGGATTTATTTCATCCCGATTTTCTCGGTGGTGCTGGTGGGGATGTTGAGCAAACGAGTGCCGGCGAGCGCTGCGAAAGTGGCGTTGGTGGTCGGATTTGTGGCGATCGTCGCGGGGTATTTCGTTCCGCCGTTTGACCGGATGGTGACGGCGATGAACGAGTTTCATTTTCTCGGGGCGGTGTTCGCGGTGCTTTGCGCGACGATGCTGGTGATGGGAAAAATCGCGCCGCGGGCGGAGCCGTTTGTGCAGGCGGACGCGAAAGCGGTGGATCTGACGGCTTGGAAAGCGGCGGGGCCGATTGGTTTGGCGCTGGTGTTGGCGGTTCTGACGATATACGCCATTTTCGCGGGCGGGTGATCGGGCGGCGCTGGAGCTCGACATCGGGTGGCGAAGCGGTTAGTCGTTTTGCCGATGTTTTCAATCGCTCGCTTTTCGCTGTTGTTCCTAGTTTCGTTAACGCTGTTTTTCGCGTGTCCGGTCGTATCGACGGGACAGATTCGGCATCCCGTTTTGGCGGAGAATTTCGAGAGGAGGAACAGCTCGGAAATTTACAAGCGGCTTACCAGTCATTCGCTCCTGGAGGTTGTGGAGAAGGAAGGGGTCGGTGGCGGACGGGCGTTGAAGGCGACTTACGAAGGATACGAACAAGGGAGCAAACGGATGGTGGTTCGCGTGCCGTTGGAGAAACGGGGGGAGGAGATGACGCTTTGTTACGATGTGAAATTCGACGAGGATTTTCAGTTCGTGAAGGGCGGGAAACTTTTGGGGCTCGGTCCGGAAAACGCGATCGCCGGTGGAAAAGCGATGAAACCGGAGGGATGGAGCGCGCGTGTCAACTTCGGGCGCGAAGGTGCGGTCCGGACTTATCTTTATGTGCAGAACAAGCCGGGGAAATATGGGGCGGGGAAGGCGCATTCGCGGTTCCGTTTTGAGAAGGGCCGGTATCACGCGGTTTCGCTGCACGTGAAATTGAACGAGTCGCCGAAGACGGCGAGCGGATTCGCCCGGATTTATGTCGACGGGAAATTGATGGTCGATCATCGAGACCTGGAATTTCGCGGAGTGGACGGAGAGGAGACGTTGATCAGCCATTTTCTGTTTTCCACGTTTCACGGCGGGAGTGGGGCGGACTGGGCTCCGAAGAATTCGGCTGGTGAATACGCGACGGTACACGCGTTTTTCGACAATATCGCAATTTACGAGGGAGAAAAGATTCGGAAGAAACCGGGTGCGGATTGGCGGGATTGAGCGGTGGCGGTTTTTGAAACGGATGATTTTTTTGATTATGAAACTCGCGAAACTTTTTTTGTTACTCCCGATGGCGATCGTTTTTTCCGGTAATTCTTTTGCGGCCGAATCGTCGGAGGCGTCGCTTCAGGCGAAAATTGAAGCGCTCGTGGACGGGTTTCGCGGAGAGGTGGGCGTTTATGTTCGGCATTTAGAAACCGGCGAAACGGCGGCGGTCAACGCGGATGCGGTTTTCCCGACCGCTAGCATGATCAAGGTGCCGATTACGGTCGGCGTGTTCGACAAAATCGAAAAGGGAGAGCTGAATCTCGACCAGGGATCTTCTTACGATCCGGAGGAAATTGCGTATCCGTATCCGGGCGAATGTTTGATCGCTTCGTTGCGGACTGGGGAGAAAGTGAAGTTGCGGAAGCTGGTTTCGCTGATGCTGGCTTACAGCGATAATCACGCGAGTCTTTGGTGTCAGGCGCTGGCCGGGGGCGGAACGCGGATCAACGCGTTGCTGGAGGAAAACGGGTTTGACGGGATCAAGGTGAATTCACGGACGGAAGGACGGGAGGCGGACCGGACGGAATATGGCTGGGGGCAAACGACGCCGAAGCAGATGGCGGAGTTGTTGGCGGCGATCCGGGAAGGGAAAATCGTCAGTCCGTGGGCGAGCGAGAGTATTTACCGGTTTCTGTCGGGATCGATTTTTCACGACGAGGCGATTTCGGAGATTCCGCCGTTCGTCAACGCCGCGACGAAACAAGGGGCGGTGAACCGGGCGCGATCGGAAGTGGTTTTGGTGAACGCGCCGTCGGGGGATTACGTTTTTTGCGTGGCGACGAAGAATCAGGAGGACCAAAGCTGGGTTCCGGAGAATGAAGGTTACGTGTTGATCCGGCGGGTTTCGGAGACGTTGTGG
>CAZJCL010000069.1:9422-11041 GCA_964544025.1 uncultured Opitutales bacterium
GGTTCCGGAGAATGAAGGTTACGTGTTGATCCGGCGGGTTTCGGAGACGTTGTGGCGGCATTTTGAGCCGGAGTCGGATTGGGAGCCGGCGGCTCCGGCGCACCGGCAGTTTGTCGATTGAGCGAGGGGAAGATTCGATATTGGGGAATTGACGGTTTCTCGAAGGCTGGGCAAAATGGGGGGAAGCTTTCCGGGCGGGAAGAGTCGCTCGGGATGAGTCGTCCGGTAGTTGTTTTTTCCATTCAAAATTAAGGAGTCCCCATGCGTTGCTTTGTCGCTTTTCTTGTTCTTGCGTTTACGTCGGCGGTTTTCGGTCAGACGGAGGAGACGGTGATTGTTCGGAATGTGACGGTGGTTCCGATGGATGAGGACCGGGTTTTGCCGGGGCGGACGGTGGTGATTCGCGATGGGCGGATCGCGAACGTGACGGAAGAGGAGGTGGAGATTTCCGCTGGGGCGCGGGAGATCGACGGCGAGGGGAAATTTTTGATGCCGGGGCTGGCGGAGATGCATGCGCATGTGCCGGGCGGGGGCGAGGAGGCGGCTTACCGGGAGGACGTTCTTTTTCTATATTTGGCGAATGGGGTGACCTTGATTCGCGGGATGCTGGGCGATCCGATTCATTTGGAGTTGCGGGAGAAGTTGGAGAAAGGGGAACTGGACGGGCCGCGGTTGATCACGTCGGGGCCTTCGTTCAATGGGCGAAGCGCGCCGGATCCGGAACGGGCGAAGAAGCTGGTGGAGGAGCAGAAGGAGGCGGGTTACGATTTTATCAAGGTGGCCGGGGGAAGCCGGGCGGCGTTCGATGCGATGGCGGAGGCGGCGCGGGAGGCGGATTTTCCGTTTTCGGGGCATGTGCCGGGTGAGGTTGGAGTTTTGCGGGCTTTGGAAGCGGGATACGCGAGTATCGATCATTTGGATGGTTACATGTTGCAACTGGTTTCGCCGGAGCGGCTGGAGGCGGTGAAAGATCCGGGGTTTTTCGGGTATTTGTTGGCGCCGCATGTGGAGGAGGAGCGGATTCAGGAGATGGCGCGGAAAACGAAGGAGGCCGGCGTTTGGAATGTGCCGACGGAGGCGCTGATGGAGAGCGTGCTGACGGTGGAGTTGGAGGGGATTCGGGAGGCGCGTCCGGAATTTCGCTATCTGCCGAAACGCGTGGTGGACGGTTGGGTGCAGGCGGTGGAGCGGCGGCGTGCGGCGGAGAATTACGATCCGGAGGCGGCGAAGGCTTTTATGCGGGTTCGGCTCGAATTGATCCGGGCGTTGCACGAGGCGGGGGCGGGGCTTTTGCTGGGGTCGGACGCGCCGCAGTTTTTCAGCGTGCCGGGATTTTCGTTACACCGGGAACTGGAGATTCTGGCGGACAGCGGGCTTTCGCCGTTCGAGATTTTGCGGACGGGGACGGTGGCACCGGCGGTCTTTTTTGAGGAGGAAGAGGATCATGGAAAAGTGGAGCGGGGGATGCGGGCGGATCTGATTTTGCTGGAGGCGAATCCGTTGGAGGATGTGCGGAACGCGAAGAAGATCGCGGGTGTGTTTCGCGATGGACGGTGGTTTTCGAAGGAGGAGATCGACCGGCGGTTGGAGGAGATCGCGGGGCGGTATGAGCGGTGAGG
>CAZJCL010000070.1:0-11022 GCA_964544025.1 uncultured Opitutales bacterium
TTTTCTGCGAGTCCGCGTGGAGGGGAACGGCAACTGACGGAATTTCCGGCGGATGGCGGCGGCCCCTCTGACGACTGGAAGTCAATTCACGTTGGTGAATGACCATCCCAGGAACCGATAGCCGTTCAAACATCTGTCGCGTTCGGAAGCCGAAGTTCTTTGAAGGAATCGGTGTCCGCCGGCAGCCTCCCCTACTTCAGGCTCATTCGGAAGATGTAGAATTCGCGGTCGTCGGCGGGCGCGACGGTGAGAGTGTGGTGGCCCGTGGAGGTGGTTGCGGGTTTCAGGCCGGTGGGCGCGAAGCTTTGGAGGTCGGCGCTGGTGTATAGTTGAAATTCGATATACGGGAGAAGCGCGGCCGGGTAATTGAATGAGATCGTGGCGCTGCCCGGCGTATTTGCGTTGATCGTCACTTGCGGAGGCGTCGGGTCGACAATGCGGGCCGGTCGGCCGTTGAGCATCGGGATGCTGCTGGCGTCGGTGGGATCGGATCCGGCGGTGATTTCCTGAAGGTCGGTGTAGCCGTCGCCGTCGGTGTCGGCGAAAGGAGCGAGGTTGGTCCCAGCGAGGAGAGCCTGGATGGAATCGGGAATCAGGTCACCGTCGAGGTCGGCCGGACTGGCGTTGCGGAGAAAGAGCAGATCGGGCTGCGAAACGAGTTCGAGCGCGAGATCGCCGCAGTCGTTGGCGGTTTCGATGAAGCCGGTAACTTCGAATACGGAACCGGCGGTGAGAGGAAAGGCGCGGGAGATGGGGAATGGATTTCCACGGTTGTCCATAAGCGTGTATTCCGGCCCGATGAGAATCGGGTTTTCGGGATCGAATGCGCCGTGAGTATAGAGAACTTCGCGCCAGGTTTGGCAATCGGTCAGCGGACTGCCGTCGTAGAAGACGGCGATCGTTTCGAGCGTGCGTTCCGGGAGAAGCGCTTCGATTTCGGCGATGCCTTGCGTCGCGGCGGCGAGAAGGCTTGCGGGGAAGCTGGCGGAGGCGGGCGGATTGTCGTATCCGGTATTTACGAGGGCACCGGTCCGGATGAAACGCCGGAGCGCGTCGAATGGCTGGCGCAGCGCTCCCGCTTCGGTGTTCGTCGCGCTGGTCGTGTAGAGGCGGTTGGCCAGCTCGATCAGTTGGACGATGTTTCCAGCCGGTGCGATCGCGACGGCATTTTCTACTGCGGCGACGATTTCTTTGATTTTATAGCTCGGGCCGCTCGCGGACCTCTCCTGGAGAGCCAACAAATCGCTGAGGGCGACGGAGCGGTCGCGGTCGGAAACGGGTTCCTCCGCGGCGCCGGGAGCGAGCGGGCTTTCGTTTGCGCGAAATGGAGTGAGCGAAATGTTGGCGCGGTCGGTGAGGCTGCGGGCGTGCATGCGCTTGCCGAGAAAGTTTTCCGCGAGGAGGAGAACCAGCGTCGATTTCGGATCGACCGGATCGGTGACGACGGTTTCGCGCTCGAGGTTCTGGTAGTAAAAAATTGCCGCTTCGGTCCAGGCTTTGGCTTCGGCCTCCAACGCTTTGTAGCCGCCGTGCGAGCCGAAATCGGAATAATGGAACGGCTCGAAATCCTGCTCGGGAATGGAGATGATCGCGGCGGCCTGACGTCCGTAATCTTTCGCGCCAGCTGCGTTTACGGAGAAATTCGTTTCGGTGGTGGCGATGACGAAGAGATCGGAATCGGCAATGCTCAGGCTAGAAAACGACGCGGCCGGATCGGACAGAAGAGTTGTGTCGGCCGTGGTGGCGTCGCCGAGATAGAAACCATTTGGTTGATGGACCGTCATTCGAGTGGCTCGATTGGTTCCGCCAGAGGCAAACGAACGAAGAAGGTCGGCGTTGTCGGCGGGATTCGGAATTCCGGGAGCGACGACCAGATTGAAGGAATTGGGATACTCGAACGCGACCTCGGCGCGACTCGGTTTGCTGGCGGGATCGCGCGGATTTGAACCAGCGAGAATCTCGTCAAAATCGGTGAAGCCGTCTCCATCGGTGTCGTGATTTTCCGCGAGCGGATCGAGGCCGAAAGCCTGGGCCACGAAATCGGGAAGACCGTCGCCGTTGCTGTCCTGGATGGCTGGATCTTTGGAGAAAACATATTCGGCTTTGACGACGTTTGAACTGCCGCCGGAACCTTCCGCGACGGCGTAGAATGTGGTATCCGTTATAATTATCGGCGGATTCGCGGCGTTGTAATTCCCCCATCCGCCGCTCTGATTGGTGCGGTAGCGAACGACGGATCGGCCTCCGCTGGCAACCGCCAGGACCGGTCGAACAGCTTCGGAATACGTTCCGCTGCCGGGTTCGACCGTGAGCTGAACGCCCACGGTTCCGACGGGCGCCGCATGGAACAGGAGCGAAAGGTCGGGCGAGATTTGGTTTGTGAGTCCACCGCCAGTTGTGGCAGGAGCGCTCGCGAGGGAAATCGTCTGGTGGTTTCCGAGACCTTTTGTTGTGCCGCGATACGTTTCGCTGACGACGTCGGCACTGCCGGAAGTTAGCGAAAAGGCGGAAGTCCACGGACCGGCGTGAAGGCGCGACAACAGAACGGCATCGGGATTCGTCAGCGGCGGTTTATCAAAAAGCAAAACCGAAGCGCCGGGATCGGTGGCCTGGAGTGGCGTCAATGTTTGTTCATTTACCGGCGAATGACTGTCTCCGGAAAACAGGTATGTTTCGATTGAGCGGGAGCGGCCGTCGGGAGTTCCGGAAAGAAGGTGCAAATGGTTGCCGATGCTGGCCGCGCCGCTGAAGGTTTCTCCGGGCGGAGATTGGAAATTTTCCTGAACGGAGATCTTTCCGGCTCCGTCATAACTGGCACGACTGGCGGTCGTCCCGTCGGAGTGGAGGATCAGAAGTTCCGGTTGCCCGGCGCTGTCGATCACGCGAATACTGGCGACCGGTGCGGCGTAATTGATCTGGTTGAGCGCCGTTAGCTGGGCTCCATCCCACGCGCTTTCATGAAGTATCGCGGAGCCGGGAGCGAAGAACACAAACTGTGCTTTTCCGTTTATGGCGAAATCCGCGTAAACGTAATCCGCGTTCGCCGGAAGACCGGTCAAGCGTGCCAGCCGAGTCATCGGCGAAACCGTCGGCGTATGGAGATTGAAAGAAGTGGTGGAGGCCGCGGCTCCGAGGAATCCGTAAATGGGAATAGTTCCGGCTTCGAGGGCAATTCGGTTTGGACGACGGCCGGCCGGAGCGGAGAAGTTGCCGAACTCCGCAAAAGGAAAAGAGGCGCGGGCGTTGCGGAGATGACTAACGGTGTCGTCAGTCCGATTGTTTTCCAAAATCGCGTGATAGACGATGTCGAGGAAGCGGGCGTCGTAGCCGCCGGGACCAGCTGGAAGATTCATCGCGGTCACCAGTTCCGGACCGACGAGGCCGGCATTTATCCGAACCGGATCAGTCAGCCGCTGGTCGGCGGATGCTTCGACAACGTGGATGCGGTTGGCAAACGGCTCGGCAAAGAGCAGCGCGTCGCGATCGGAAGCGAGAATCGAACCGGCGGAGAATCCGGTGACCCCGGGAAGGCCGCTGTTTCCCGGATTATCGCGCCAAGTGAGCGAGCCGTCCGCCGATCCGTTGGCGACACGGAATTGACCGCTGGCTTTATCCACGACGACGAGATCGGGATGACCGTCGCCGTTGAGATCGGCGAGAGTTTGGAATTCCGCTTCGGTTTCAGATACGAATCCAGGCGCGGATTTCGCGAACAGCGGAAAGGGAGCGGCTGTGGCGATTCCGAAAACGATGAGGCCGTTAAAGATTCGAGAAAAAGGTAGACGCCGGTTCATGATGTAATCAATTAACGGTTACGGATTGCAGGGGAATGATCTGAGCGATTTCGCCGGATTCATCGAAGCGGACGACGAGGTAACGATAGGTTGCGCCCTGGATCACCGGTTGCGTGTCTTTCACGTAAAGGTGAAACGCGTTCCGGGCGTAGGGAATGTTGATCAGGAAGAAATACGGATCATGCACGGCTTTGGCGGCCTGGCCGTGGATGATGACGTCGCTGCTTGCGATGCCTTCGATCAGTGGAGAAACCTGATACACGTCGCCCGATACGGATGGCCAATCCGAGTTGGGCATTTGGTAGCGATAAAGCATGAAATTCAAAAGCGAGGTGCCGTCGCGCCGCTGGTAAAACGCGTCGGAGAGAGTTCCATTCCGTGGGACCGGCAATTGAAACACACCGTCATTAGGCAACTTGGGCATGTAGTTCCAATTGTCCGGAATGTTCACATCCAGATTGCCGAGCTCGACGGCGCCGACGCGAACTGCTCCGCCTTCAAAGGCGACCGATCCATTCGGGTTTTGGGGATTGATCACGGCTTCGAGCCCGACTTCGAGATGCTGGTTTACATCAGCGACCGGGAAATCTTCGCTCACCAATGGCGTTCCTCGAATAGGCCACGGAACCACGCAATCGCCGGGATCGAAAGGTTGGGAAAAATCGATTTCGGAAGACCAGATAAAGCTTTCTTCGTTGCTCCACGGACCGACGGAATTCGCCGCGCCGATCGCTCGGACACGAATAAAGTACTCGCTGCCGGGCGAGAAGTTCTCGGTCCAATCAACGGTGAAATTCGGTCCAGCTTGAAAGTTCGCGCCAACGCGTCCGGTCAGATAAGCCCGGTAAATCTCTTCGCTGGAATCGTCCATCTGGAAGCTGAGGAAAGGATGATCCTCCGGCGGATTTGGAATGTTTAGGCGCAGAGAATCGGAAATGACATCGGCCGGCATAGCGCTGGCGGATCGTATCCAAACTTCGAATCGTTCTACTCCGGCCGGAGCCGAAAACCAGTTGATGCTCGCGCCGCCGGTTTCCGGAGTTTCGCCGATCGGTCGAATCGCACTGAGCATTGGTTGAGGAAGCGGAGTGCGCGGAGCCGATGTGATACAGTCGATTCGCTTTAGGACGCTTGGGTTTCCGTGGCGGTCGAAGACTTGGAGGAAGTAACAGATTTGTCCGCCGTTGAGCGGCAGATCGCTGTCGGAAATCACCAGCTGCGGCGTATCGTCGTAACTCCCCAGACCTTGACGCAGAAGCGAAAGTGGGCCGTCATCGATCTGGCGGTAGAGTTTCCATTCCTCCGTGCCGGGAGAAAAATTCAACGTGATTTTGATCGGCGTGACGGTGCTTTGGGCCGGAGTTGAAGGATCCGGAGAATGCGTTTGGCAATCCTCCATCTTCTCGGCGGCCGCGATGAAGTCCGCGACTTGCACGAAGTAATTCATCTTTGGATCAGGTTGAAGACCCGGATAAAATTGCGCTTTGGCAAAGCCGCTGATTTCGCCGTCCACGGTGCCGGTGCGGGCGTATACGTGCCACTCGTTCGCGTCGAGTTGATACAGCCAATCGGTTCGAAACTGCCGGGTAATCGTCAGCGTTTCGCCCGTGGTTGCGTCGAAATAAAAGCGACCGATGAAGGCGCGTTCGTCGTTGATCGGACCGACATAATATTCCACCCAATCGACATCATCGCTGATTCGCAGCAGGGACATTTGCAGATAAGTCAGACGCGGATCAAATGTTTCGCCGGGAAGCGTGTAGGCGCGATCCAGCTCGGTGACGAGGTTGAGGCAGTTGCCGTTGACGGATCCGCCGGGAGCGGCTGGCCCTACCCGATCGCGCAAAACGCCGAAAGCTGGCGCGCTGTTGCCGGACACATTTCCTCCGCAAACGGAATCGTCAATCGCGCGGACGGAATACCAATACGTTTTGCCTGCTTCCGCGTCATCGACAATGGCGGGGTCGCTCAAATCTGGCTGGCGGCTGTAGGAGATGGATGGGAAGTTTCCGGCGTCGTCGATGTATTCTAGCGTTCCGGCGGAAACCGTGGCGATGCGGCCGCCGGTCAAACCGCCGGACGGAATCGCGGAAAATGGCAGCCCTTGTTTCTGATGCATCTGGTCGATCGATTCCCAGCGGTAGATCCAGTAAGCGGCGATTTTTGGACCGTGCTCGCGGGTTTTCGCCGGTTGCCAGGTTAGCTTGAAAACCTGCTTTTGCGTGTCGGTCGTTTCGTCCCAGGAATAGTGATTCTCGACCTTCAGCGCGCTCGGCGCCTGAGGTGGAAGTGTGAAACAGACCGTGACGAGCGTGCCCGCCGAGATTTGGCCGGGGCGTCCGAGCAGATCTTTCGCGGCGACGAAATACACAAATTTTTCGCCATCGCGGAACGGCGTTCCGTTTGGCTCGAATCGGTTATTATCGTCGATCGTATAAAACGTTTTCGGATCGGCGGTGAGATTTGCCGCATCGGCGAGGTTGAAAAGTTCGTCGGTTAGAATCGGCAAGTTGTTGACGCGTTTCAGCTGCAAGGGATCGGAGCGCAAGGTTGCCAGAAATTCCTCGCGATCGGGTGCGGCGAGCTGCCAGCCTTTACTTTCGGCGAATTTGGCTGAAGCGCGATAGACATCGAAACCGAACTGGAAGAAGGAGCGTTCGCGCAACGGATCGGGAGTTGCCCAGCGGAGAGGAACGTTAAGGTTGCCGCGCGGATCGGGTATGATCGGATCGGGTGTATCGGGTGTATCAGTTTCCGTTACAAATGGAACATGCACCGGCTGACCGGGAGCGGGAAGATAATGAATTTCTCCTCCGGTGACGGTGACGCGGCCGGAGACGACGCTGCAATCGGCGCCGTTGTTTGCGCCAGGCGGGCAGAGGCGAATTTCGTAGGTGCGAACCTGTCCGAGAGGAACCGTGTCGATGAATCCGACACCGGCGGCCATCGCGACAGCCGGATGACGTCGGGTCAGGAGCGCAAGAGTTTCGGCGCTTTCCGGGTCGTGTTCCGAGACGGCGATGATCGCGGAGAGTTTTTCGGCGAGGGACATACTGGAGACGGGAACGATTTGGTCGTAGAGTCCGTCGATGTTGTTGGACAATGTATCCAGGTCTTCCCCTGCCCTGATGGCTCGGTTAAGGAGAAATTGGACGCCGACCGGATCGGCCTGCGGTTGGACCAGACCGGCGAGCGTAAATGTGCCGGGATCTTCCGGACGTCCCTCTTTGACGTAAACCGCATACGATTGCGGAGACCAGGTGGAGACGCCGGTGGGCCACCAAGTGAGATAGACTGCGGGATCGGACTTCAGGCGTTTATCCGCGGGAATTCCGAGCGCGGCCGTGACGAGGGTTTCATCGATACTCTGTCCACGAACCATCGAAGGCGTGGAAAAGATGAAACCGGCGAGCAGGAGGAGAGGAAGAAACTGAAGGAGACGGGCGTGTAGAGACATGATGAAATTGAGAGACTACAGATCGTAGCTCCAGCTATCGTTCTTGTATTCCATGAAAATGGTTTTACCGAAGGTGATGCAGAACGGACAGGATCCGACACGTCCGTTGAGGCGTCCGCGTCCGTGGAAACGGAAATCATCCGCCACTTTTGCGCCTATGAGAGAAATGTCTCCTTTTACGCCGATGAGACAGAGAACCTCGCCGGAAGCGGCCAACAAAATTTGTCCGCCGTAGGTCGGGCCTTCGACAAAGTAAAATGCCCCGGCCCCGACGCCCGCGGTGATCTTGAACATACAGGTGGCGGGAATTCCGAGCAGAACTTCCGACACGGGAATGTGCGCTTCGCCGTAAACATAAGCGCCGGAAAATGTCGGATCGGGATTTCCGAGCACGGAAGCGACATCGGCGTTCACCATTTCCAGCGGAGTGATGGTGCAAGTTTGGCCGAAGAAAACGCCGCCGTAGAGATCGTAGCTTTGGAACTTAATTCCGACCTTCGCGGCGATGTAGTTTTCCGTGGCTCCGAAGGAAATCGCGGCGCCGAGATCGGTGATCGTGAACGCTTCGAAACCAAATTCGCCCTCGACCATTTCCAGGCTTCCGCCGAGTCCGAGCGGATAATCGGCCAAGGTAAACTTGGCTTCCAGATCGATGTTCATTCCCGGGCTGAGCCAGCTGACCGGCACGCCGAGCGCGCCGGCAGTCACTTCTTTCGCGACGCCTCCGCCCGCGTAGGAACAGCTTCCCGAACCGTCGGATTCCAGCTGCTTGATCTGCAAGTAGCCGTTGAATTCCATGCTATCGGGAACCATGAGTTGCAGATACGCGTCGATGCGCAACAGCCGGAGCGCGTCGCCGTTGATGTGGGCAAATCCATCGAGTTTCCCCGCGCCAACGACTGAATTGAGATCACCGAGGAAGCCGTTGATCTCGTCGTCGATCTGGGTGAGGAATTCTGCCAGAAGATCTTTCAGGACGAGGTTAACTTGGGCAAAAGCGGTATCGATGCCCTCCTTGATCGCGAGGTCGAGATCGTAAAGATGCTGGCGAAGAACGAGCTGATATTCGCGCAGGAAATTGAGTTCCCGAATCTTCGCCTGAATCTCCCGCCGAATGCGTTGCTTCAACTCCTCTTCGGTGAACTCGACAAAACGGTCGGGCGACGGAATGTCGGCGAGGAGAATGCTTTCCAGAGTCTGTTGGAGCTCCTCGGTGACGGTCACAATTTCGCTGTCGGCGGTGGCGAGGATCGCTTGAAATTCTGCGATGAGCTCTCCGCCGACGCCAAGCTTCTCGCGGACGTCCGCGATCCGGCCATCGAGAAGGACAATCACTTCCTGAAGCCGTTCGAGAGTCGGGCGCACCTCGTCGAGTTGCTCGTTGATCAAGCTGTTTAGTTCCGCCGTCGGCGCTTCGAGGAGATCGCCGAGCATCCCGGCGAGTTCGCTTCCGATTTCGCTCGAAACTTCGCTGATGAGTTGAGCGACTAACGTTTTAACAATCGGAAACTCTTCGCCGTCGAGCGTGAGCAATCCGGGAATCGCCGTGGATGGATTCGGAAATGCCGGTGGATCCAAACTGATGCCGCCTTCGACCCGGTAGATTTCGCCGGAAATTGTCCGAAGCGCCAGCTGCACATCTTCGAGAGAAGTATCCACCTTGTGAATCAGGCTCGACGCTTCTCCCACCGCGTTTCCGAGCTGACGGATGGCATGGCGGACGTTGGCGGATTGGTCGCTGGTGTTCTGGATGAGGTAACGCTTCGTCCTCGCCTCGACTTCGTCTTTCCAGGCGTTGACGGAATTTGTCGTGCGGGACGCTTGATCGAGTTGCGCGTAGAGATCGGAAATAATCGGATCGATGGTCTGGCTCAGGAACTCTTCCAGGAGCGCGTCGACCTGGTCGTTCAGAAGATTAGCCATCGAATCTAGACCGTTCTCAAGCGCTCCAACGGCTTCCGCCTGCAATGCTTCGGTCATCGCCTGGAGAACGCCGCTCGATTCCTCGATCTGGTTGAAAGCGAAATTGGCGAGGTTGATCCGGGGAATTCCTTCATAGATCGCGCCGAAGGAAATCTCGGCATTTTCCGCGCTCAGATATTCGAGCTGGTGATCGATTGTAACGACTAGCAATTCGGCACCCTGCGTCGATTCGTAGGCGCTGAAGGAGCGCAACGCGGGAGACCAGGCCAACCGGTAATCGAGGTTGACGACATTGAGCCAACTCTGGCGGGCGTGAATCAGATACGGACGCGGATCGCCGGACGCGCCGCTGTCGTTGCGATAAAGAGCTTCGCTTTTTCCGGATGGAAAAGCACGGTTTCGGGCGTCGAAAAAGGTGGAGGTGAAATACGTTTTGCCGCCCTCGGTCCAGCCACCCATTAAATTAAGAACGGCATCGGGATTGTAAGTTTTCGAGGAGGTGGTGCGAACGTGAGCCGCCAGATCCTCGAAAAAGGGAACGTCAATTTTGGCGGCGAAATTGAGCCTGCCATCTCCTCGTTTCTGTTCCGAGGTGCTGGCGTAGTCATTAAAATAAGCTTCGGAAATCGCGGTGAGACGGTAGGTTTCCTCGGCGGGTCCGGACATGTGAATGCTGTTGGGAAGACGCAAGCGCGACGTGATTTCTGTTTCGAGGCCGCTGCTCGCCGAGAACTCCCGGTGGATGAGTTCCCCGTTTGGCCGGAGGCCGATCACGCCGTGAAGCGGCTCTGCAATCAGCGTGGAATACGCGCTGACACCGAGGGTGAGAAAGGCGTCGCTCGTTGGATCGCAACTGTTGGACGTGACGAATCCGAGCGCGCCGATATCGATTTCCGCGGTCCAGTAATCGAGCCGTTTGGCCAATCCGCCTTCAGGAAGCCGCGCGGAATCGAGACCGCCAAGACAGGTGAAGGAGAGGCCGGCGAATTCGAATTGCTCGTCGGCCGGGAACGGGACGGACATGGAACCGGAGGTAAAACTGCGGTCGGGGCTCGTGCTGCTATCGAGGAAACCGAGCCCGTAGTATTTGAACCTGAACCGGTAGCCGTAGAGCGTCATTTCATCGGGAAAAGTTCCGGGAGCCGCTTCCACCGTTCCGGTCACTCCGCCCCGGCGCACGTAAAACTTGTTGCAGGCGCGCAATGCGTAATCAACCGGCTGACCAGCGATCATCGCCAGCGCGGGCAGGTTGGAACCGCCGGTTTCCAAGTTCAGTCCCGCATAATAATGCTTTCCCGCGAGATCTTCCGCGCTTCCCGGTCGGGCGACTGGATCCGCTCCATGGACCGCCGAAAGATGAATCGTGCCCGGACCCGCGTCTGCGTCGGCGCCGGCTGTTCCCAGATAAAAGTCGAAATAGTCGCCGCCTTTTCCAGGAATGAAGTGTCCGGTCATGTGGAACGTTCCGGAGGTGAAATCGTCGATCGATTGCGCAAAAGCCGGATCTCCGGCGGTGCTCAAGGCATCGATGTGGCCCCAGCGCAGCACCCCGCCACCGTTTTCATCCGTTACGTTTCCGGCACCAGTGACGCCGCCATCGGGCGTGAAAAGGAGCTTGTCGATTTGCGCGATAAAATGGCCGAAGTGGTTTCCCTCCCCGCAACTCGAATCGACGCAGCTTTGACTATAAGGAATCAGGAACGGCTGCACCTCATGAAGAAGGCCGTCGGTCACGGCATCCTTCGTCACGATCATTTCACCCGCGGAAAATTGGATCTCCGAGCCGTGAGGAAAGTGCGTTTTAAAGGATCCCTGATCAAACCGGAACTTGGCGGATAACTTGGCCGA
>CAZJCL010000071.1:0-5695 GCA_964544025.1 uncultured Opitutales bacterium
GGACATCCTCAGGTGCAAACTCCGAATCTGGACCGGCTGGCGGAGCGCGGCACGACCTTCACCAACGCCCACACGCAGGCGCCTTTGTGCAATCCGTCCCGCGCCAGCGTCATGCTCGGCCTCCGGCCGACGTCGACGGGGATTTACGGACTGGCGCCGTGGTTCAGGAATTTGGAGGAGTTCAAGGACGCGGTGACGATTCCGCAGGCTTTCGAGGCGAACGGCTACGCCACCTATTCCGCCGGAAAAGTGCATCATGGGCGGTTCGGATATCGGGAGGGGGACAATGAATTCCAGCATCGCGGGCCGCATTCCGAGGTGCTCGCCCGTCCCGCCGAGAAGCTTGTGGAGACGCCGTTTGGCAATCATCCGATGGTGGATTGGGGCGTTTTTCCGCATGAGGATGAAGAGAAGGGCGACTGGGCGGTGGCGAGCTGGGCGGTGGAAACGCTCGACAGCCGGCCGGACGGGCCGTGGTTTTTGGCGGTCGGCTTTTTTCTGCCGCATGTGCCCAATTACGCGCCGCAGAAGTGGTTCGATCTTTATCCCGAAGAATCGGTTCGCCTGCCGCCCTGGCTTCCGGGCGACCGCGACGACACGCCACGCGCCTCCTGGTACCTGCACTGGTATTTGCCGGAGCCCCGGCTGAAGTTTCTCCGCGAAAGCGATCAGTGGCGGAATTTGACCCGCTCGTATTTGGCGACGGTCAGCTTCGTCGACAGCCAGATCGGGCGGGTTCTCGATGCGCTCGAGCGCAATGCGTTCGGCGAAAACACGGTGGTCGTTTTGTGGTCGGATCACGGGTATCATTTGGGCGAAAAGGAAATCACGGGAAAGAACACGCTTTGGGAGCGCTCGACCCGCGTTCCGCTGATTTTCGCCGGACCGGGAATCCGGCCGGGACAGCGGCACGACGGACCGGTGGAGTTGCTGGATATTTATCCGACCCTGCTGGAGCTGTGCGGATTGCCGGCGAACGGCGCGCTCGAAGGCCGCAGCTTGGCGCCGCAACTGGAAGACGCTTCGCAGACCCGCCCCTGGCCCGCGATCACCACGCACAACCGGGGGAATCACGGCATCCGAACGGAGAAGTGGCGCTACATCGTTTACGGGAGCGGAGACGAGGAGTTGTACGACATGGAGAACGACCCGAACGAATGGTTCAACCTGGCCGGCGATCCGGCGCATGAGGAAACGCTTTCGGCATTGCGCAAATGGCTTCCCGAGACGGAGCGCCCTCCCGCGCCGGGAAGCCGGAACCGTATCCTGATTTACGGCGACGACGGAAGCATTCGGTGGGAAAACACGGAGATCGGTCGGGACGATCCGATCCCGGGGTTGTAGTCGGTGGGGTGGGGAATTTTTTCCGCTAACTGGATGCGTGATTCGCGAGAAATGACCTAACGGGAGTCCCGAACTTTGGCGGTGCCAAGGGAACGACATGGAGTGAAACTTGGCGAACAAAGTAATTCACGCTTCCAGCGTGAAAAAACAGGCAGGAATGCCTGTTTCACTCCGAGGGCAAAACTCCGTCGCAGTGATCACTCTCCAGTCCGCATAAACAGTGGAGTCATAAGAGGTAACAATGGAAGCGAAGGCAGAACTTCAACGGACGACATCATGACGAACCTTCAATGGTGGGCGATACGCTCGGACTCGAGAGTCCGCCGGTGATCGTGAAAGGCCGGCGAGAGTCAGGGTTTGAGGAGGATTTTGCCGGTGCGGGAGGTGGCGGCGTGGGGGAGGGCGGTTTTGTGGTCGGCTAAGGAATACGTTTTTTCGATGGGGGCGGAGAGGATTTTGGTTTTTAGCAGGTCGAAGACGTGGGTCATGAGGGATTGGATTTCGGTGGGGGAAGTGGTTTTGGCCCAGCGGGAGCGCCAGAAGCCGAGGAGGCGGATGTCGTGGAAGATGAGGGCGCGGATTGGAAAGCGGACGGGGTCGCTGGTCATTCCGCCGTAGGTGACGTGGGTGCCGCCGTCGGCGAGGCATTTGGTGAGGCCGATGGCGCTGTGGCCGCCGACGGAATTGAGGGCTAGTTTGGGGAGTTGACCGGCGGTGAGTTCGCGGACTTTTTGGGGGGCGTCGGGGTTGTCGAGGAGGACGGAATCGGCACCGATTTTTTTCAGGGGTTCGGACAAGGATTCGCGGCGGACGAGGTTGATGGTGCGGATGCCGCGGGCGCGGCAGAGCTGGATGATGTGATGGCCGACGGCGGAATTGGCGGCGTTTTGGATGATCCAGTCGCCGGGGCGGAGGTCGACGAATTTTTCGAGGAGGAGGAGGGCGGTGGGCGGGTTGATGGTGGCCATGGCGGCTTGTTCGGGCGGGATGTCGTCGGGGACGGGGATGATGTTTTTCTCGTCGAGGGTGGCGAGTTCGCGCCAAGCGCCGGTTCCTTCGGGAAAGAGGATGCGTTGGCCGGGAAGGAGGGTGGTTTCAGGTCCGGTTTCGACGATTTCGGCGAGGCCTTCGCGTCCGGCGATGGCGGGGAGAGCCGGGAGGTCGCCGTAGCTGCCGGCGATGGAGCCGAGATCGGAGGGGTTGATCGGGGCGAAGAGCATGCGGGCGAGGATTTGGCCGGGGCCGGGGGGCGGGACGGGGATGGTGTCGAGTTGCAGAACTTGTTCGGGGGAGCCGTGTTGGTGGTAGCGGAGGGCGGTGGTTTCCATGGTGGATAAGGATGCGCGGGATTGGGCGTTGGGGCAAGGGGGGGATGATTAATGGTTATTTGTTATTGGTTATTGGGGGGGGGCGATGAAGCTTGGGCTTCATCGCTACGGGGAGAGGAGAGGGGAAATGCGGCGAGGGGCTTGCGTTGGGGGATCAACCGGTTTTCTTTGGCGGAATCTTTAACTTTTCTCTCAAGCCGGTGTTTCTGGATTCGCAGTTCTTTTGCTGGATATCCGGCTGCATCACCCTTAGTTTTCAGGAATTATGACTCGTAAAGTTCAGATGAACAATGCTCTCTTTCGCGCGGAAAATTCCCGCCGCGGTTTTACCATTATCGAAATCCTCGTCGTGTTGATGGTCATCGGCATGCTCGCAGCGCTGGCGATCAAGAATTTTGACAAGATTCTTGGCGATGCGTCGGAAACGACCGCCCAGATTTTTGTCGGCGAAACGATCAAAACCCCGCTTATGAGCTATCGCGTGCAGATGGGGACTTACCCTTCGACGCAGGAAGGTTTGCAGGCATTGATTACGCCGCCGGCGAACCGGGCGGACCGGTGGCGGGGGCCGTATATCGAAAGCAATAGCCTCCCGCTCGATCCGTGGGGGAATCCGTATCAGTATCGCTTCCCGGGCACGAAAAACACGTCCGGCTACGATGTTTATTCGTGGGGGCCGGATGGCAAGGAGAGCGATGACGATATCGGAAACTGGTAACGGCCGCGCCGGTTTTACGATTTTAGAAATGCTGCTGGTCCTGATCGTGGTGGTCGGGATCGGCGGTCTTTTTGTGACCAATTTCGACCGGTTGTTTCGGGAGGCGGAGGACGCGTCGGTGGAGAATGCGTTTTGGCAGGCGTCGCAGGAGGCACGGTTGGAGGCGCTTTATTCGCGGCGGCCGATTTCGGTGTTTTTCGACGAGGAGCGGGCTGCGTTTGTGATGGCGAATCTGGGAGTGGAGATTCGGGAATTTCCGGCAGCGACGGAGACGGCGGACGGGCGGTTGGTGGATGTGGCGTTTGTGCAGCAGAGGCCGGGAGATCGCCAAGTGTTGATCGGGGGGCGGGCGGTGGATACGTGGCCGATCGATCAGGTCGTTTTTTATC
Organism: uncultured Opitutales bacterium; assembly: GCA_964544025.1. Classification (GTDB taxonomy): domain Bacteria; phylum Verrucomicrobiota; class Verrucomicrobiia; order Opitutales; family T3Sed10-336; genus CAZJCL01. The sequence goes on from CAZJCL010000071.1 coordinate 3,780, forward strand.
CGGATGGAACCTGCACGCCGTTTTCGCTGGAGATCGCGGTGGGGCCGGATCGGCGGCGGATTCGGGTCGATCCGTGGACGGGAGCGGAGATGTTGGGAATGCAGAATTAAGAAGGCAGAATGAAGAAGTGGGGAGGGGATCGGGAAGTTTGAATTAAGAAGTTAGAATGCAGAAGTGGGGAGGGGATGTTGGGAAGTTTGAATTAAGAAGGTGGAATGAAGAAGTGGGGAGGGGATTTGGGGATTTGTAATGGGGGAGTGGGGTTTCCGGTTTACAGGGTGGGGGGCGGTGCGGCATCTTTGGGGGGATTGGGATCTCCTTGATGAAACGGGTAATTGGATTCGGTTTGGGTGCGGCGATGTGGATGGGGATTTTCCTCGGCGCGGCGTCGGCGGGGGATTTGGGGGCGGTGGAGCTTTCGCTGGGGGAAGTTTTGGCGCGGGTGGAGGAGGAGAATTTGCAGGTGCTGCTGAATCGGGAGGTGGTGGAGCAGGCGTTGGTGCGGGTGGAGCGGGAGAGGTCGGCGCTGTTTCCGCGGTTGAGTTTGGACGCTTCGCAGACGCGGACGAAGCCGGTGCTGATCGGGCAGGGATTTGAGGATTTTGTGCCGCCGGAGATGTCGCCTTCGAACCGGTTTGACGCACGGTTGACGGCGAGTTTGTCGTTGATCGATTCGGTGGTGATCGCGACGTATCGGTCGGCGAAATTGGGGGTGGCGATTTCGGAGGAGGAAGAGGCGCGGGTGCGTCAGGAAGTTTTGAATTCGGCGGCGGAGGTTTATTTGACGCATTTGCGGAATTTGGGGCGGTTTCGGGTGATCGAGGCGAATATCGAGCGGGGGGAGGCGTTGTTGGGGTTGGCGCGGGAACAGGTGGGGGCGGGGGTGGCGACGCGGATCGATGTGGCGCGGGCGGAGGTGCAATTGGCGGCGGAGGAGCAGGCGCGGTTGCAGCAGGAGACGGCGGTTTTCCAGAGCGGGCTTTTGTTGAAGCGGATGTTGAATCTGGATCTGCGGCGGCCGGTGGTTTTGGAGGATTTTGTGGCGAGCCGGTATTTGCCGGGGGAGGAGCCGGACGTGGATTTGCGGGAGGTTTTGGCGGACCGGCCGGAGTTTCGGCGGGCGCGGGCGCAGCTTGATCAGAACCGGCTGGAGCGGCGGGCGGCGAATTGGGAGCGGTTTCCGGCGTTGCGGGTTTTCGCGGATTATGGATACGTGAGCAGCGAGGTTTTCGATGGGCGGGAAACGGAGGCGTGGTCGGCGGGGGTGGCGGCGACGATGCCGATTTTCGACGGGTTTCGGATTCGGTCGAACAAGCGGTTGGCGGAGTCGCGGATTCGGGCGACGGAGTTGGAAATGGAGCAGATCGAGGAGACGGTTTCAGCGGAGTTGTTGTTGGCGTGGCAGGAGATGCGGTCGCGGTTGGCGCAGATTTCGGTGGCGGGTCAGAGCGTGGAGTTGGCGGAGGAGGAGTTGCGGCTGGGGCGGATCCGGTTTGAGCAGGGGGTGGCGGATAACCGGGAAATTATCGACGCGCAGAACCGGGTGGCGGTGGCGAATGATAATTATGTGGAGGCGGTGTATCGGTATAATTTGAGCCGGTTGGAGTATGCGCGGAGCAAGGGGGATGTGCGGTTGTTGTTGGGGGATCAGGAAATTTAAGGGGAATTTTGGATTTTGGATTTTGGATTTGGGAATGGGAGGGCGGCATCGGTATGGGATTTTTAACCACGGAAGACACGGAAGACACGGAAAACACGGAAGGGGGGAATAGACGGAGGAGGGAAAGGGCTGGGGCTCTGGTTTTAACCACGAATGGACACGAATAAACACGAATGCTGGGGAAATGGGTTTTTAACTACGAATGGACACTGATTAACACGGATATGGAATTGGATTTTTAATCAGGGAGACACGG
>CAZJCL010000071.1:5795-11017 GCA_964544025.1 uncultured Opitutales bacterium
GGGGGAGACGGTCCGGCGGGAGGAGCGGGCTTTTCGGGTTTTGCTGGAGGAGCCGGAGGTGGCGGAGGAGGATTTCAGTTTGACGAATCCGGAGGTGCCTTCGAATCCGCCGGATGAGGCGCGGTATTTTTCGGATCGGGATCAGCAGGCGGCGCAGGAGGTTGCGGCGGAGGAGGGGGATCCGGGGACCCCGGAGATCGAGGGAGAGGAGCCGGAGGAGACGCAGAATATCGTGGCGGGTGAGAGCGAAATGACGCCGGAGGAGATGGCGGAAATGGCGGAGAGCGGGCCGCCGGTTTTGGCGGAGATGCCGGAATCGCGTCCGATCCCGGGATTCGCGGAGGTGGAGAATGAGGAGGGGAGCGGGCCGGCGGTGACGGAGGAAGCGGAGCCGTTGCCGGAGGAGGTGACGATTGGGGTTCCGCTGGAGGGGGAGGCGGAGGTTTTGGAGGAGATGGCGCGGAATGAGGAGGCGGCACCGGCGGAGGAGGCGAGGCCGTCGCCGCGACCGCGTCCGACTTTGCCGCGTTTGTCGCCGAATCCGGTGGGGCGGCGGGAAGGGGCGGCGCCGCGGATTGGGGATGTGGCGGTGGACGCGAAGTTCAGCGAGTATGGCGATTACATCGCGCGGATGCTGGATGTGATTGTGCGGCAGTGGCATTTGCTGGCGTGGGAGGCGTTGGGATCGGGGGAGAGCGGGACGTTGGTGGCGGTTTCGTTTCGGATCGATTCGGAGGGGGCGGTGGATAATGTGGAGGTTTTGCAGAGTACGGCGAGTTTGACGGCGACGTTGATTTGTCAGGATGCGATCGCTTCGCGTCAGCCGTATGGGCCGTGGACGCGGGATATGAAGGAAGTTTTGGGGGAGGAACAGACGGTTCGTATTCGTTTTTTTTACCGGTGATCGGGCTTTTCAACCACGAATGGACACTAATGCACACAAATTGGGGAGCTTATGAAGCGAGATCCGGGGATTTTCTGAAGGTATCGGGGAGCATCCATGGTTAACTCAGTTGGTTTTTAGAATGAGAGAAGAGCGTTTACCGTTGGGCGAAGGGGTGGAGTTGTTGAATTTGGATGCGAATGGGTTGCTGGCGTTTTTTAAGCCGGCGGGGGTGATGTCGCATCCGAACGCGGCGAAGGATGTTTCGCGGTCGCTTTTGCGGGCGGAATACGATTTGGAGCGGGAGTGTTATGCGGTCGGGGGAGGCGGTGAAGGGGCGCGGGAGATTTGGTTGTTGAACCGGCTGGATTCGGCGACTTCGGGGGTTTTGCTTTGCGCGGCGGATGCGGAGGTGGCGGAGGTTGTGCGGGGGCAATTCGCCCGGGGGCAGGTGCGGAAGAAATATTACGCGCTGGTGTTTGGGGCGATGAATCCGGGGAAACAGGTTTGGCGGGACCGGCTGGAGGTATCGAAAAAGGGAGGGCAGATCCGGACGTCGGCGCGGGGCGGTTTGGCGGCGGAGGCGGAGGCGGTTTCGAAGAAGTTTTATCCGGGGCGGATTCCGGTTTCGTTGTTGGAGTTGTATCCGGGAACGGGGCGGACGCATCAGTTGCGGGTGCAGTGCGCGAGCCGGAGTTTGCCGATCGTTGGGGACGAGACTTACGGGAATTTTGGCTGGAACCGGGAATTTGCGAAGGCGACGGGGAGGAAGCGGTTGTTTTTGCATTCGGCGGAAGTTTCGTTGCGGTACCGGTTGGCGGGGCGGGAGTTTTCGTTTGGGGCAAGGGCGGCGCTGCCGGGGGAGTTTTCGCCGGGGAGGTGATGGCAGGGGGTCGGGCGGAACGGGTCATCGAACGGGGGATTTCGGAATCGGGAGCTGCTGGCACCCCTGCCGGGGTGCAAATTCTCGTTTATTGAAATCCGGTGGTGTCGCTCGTTCCTCGCTCAACCACCGGCTACAAGCTGTGATCCCTGCCGGGATCAATGTGTGGAAAAAGGGGAAACGGCGGCTTTTCAAATGGGTTTCAGTTCTTAAGCTTTGCGAGATGAAACAACCGACTCTTCTCGTTCTGGCAGCAGGCATGGGCAGCCGTTATGGCGGCCTGAAGCAGATGGATCCGGTGGGGCCGAACGGGGAGTGGATTATCGATTACTCGATTTACGACGCGTTGCGGGCGGGGTTTGGGAAAGCGGTTTTCGTGATTCGGCGGGAGATGGAGGAGCTTTTCCGGGAGGCGGTGGGGAAGCGGTTTGAGGGGCGGATCGCGGTGGATTATGTTTTTCAGGAGTTGGACGCTTTGCCGGAGCCGTTTCGGAAACCGGAGGGGAGGACGAAGCCGTGGGGGACGGGGCATGCGGTGTTGCAGGCGCGGGAGAGGATTCGGGAGCCGTTTGCGGTGATTAACGCGGACGATTTTTACGGGCAGAATTCATACGCGACTTTGGCGCGGCATTTGGGGGCGGTTTCGGATTTGGGCGCGCTGGATTTGGCGATGGTGGGGTATCGGCTGGAGCAGACGCTTTCGCCGCATGGGACGGTTTCGCGCGGGGTTTGCGCGGTTGGGGAGGATGGGTGTTTGCGGAAGGTGGTGGAGCGGACGAAGATCGGGGTGACGGACGGGCAGATTTTTGTGCGGGATCTGGATCGGGAGGAGCGGATGACGGGGCGGGAGATTGTGTCGCTGAATTTGTGGGGATTTACGCCGGCGCTTTTTGAGGCGTTGGATCGGTTGTTCGGGGAGTTTTTGGGGGAGCGGATCGGCGAGGAGAAGAGCGAGTTTTATATTCCGACGGCGGTGGATCGGTTGGTTTCGGATGGGGAGGCGCGGGTTTCGGTTTTGCCGACGGAGGATTCGTGGTTTGGGGTGACGTATCCGGAGGACAAGCCGGAGGTGGTGGCGGGAATCCGGCGGCTGATCGCGGCGGGTGTTTACCCGGAGAATCTTTGGGCGACGGCGATGAGCTGAGTTTTTAAACTTAGCTTTCGAGGTCGGCGAGGAGGGCGCGGAGTTCGGCTTCGGGGGCTTCGTGATTTTGATCGATCGCTAGTTCTAGGGCTTCTTGCAGGACTACGCGAGCGGGGTCGCGCTGGCCGAGTTGGAGGAGGGATTTTCCGAGGAGGATGCGCGGCACCATCCAGTCGGATTTCCGGTCGCGGCACCATTCGAGGTGTTCGAGGCTTTCGGAGAATTTTTCTTCTTCGAAAAGGGCTTGTCCGAGGCTGAAGCGAAAGAGTTGGTTGTCCGGTGCCGAGGCGACCATTTTTTTGAAATTTTCCGAGCGCATCGGCGTATGGAAAGGGGCGGGCGGCGAGGGAGTCAATTGGGAAAAGAAAAGCGCCTCGCGGATGTCGGGAGGCGCTTGACGGAATTAGACTTGGAATTTCGGGAAATTAATCTTCCGCGGCGAAAGGATTCCACATGCGGGCGGGCGGATCGTTCGGATCGGCTTTTGAAGCGGAGTAGATGGCACCACCGACATTGATGAAGTTTGCCCGGTCGTTGTGGCGGTAGGTTTCGTCGGCATATTGATCGAAGTTTTTCGAAGTCATGTGCCAGTTGCGGGCGCGGTCGCCGAAGAGAATCACATGAGGGTAGTTCCCGAGGTTTTCCATGTTTTTCGGGGCGTTGGTGCCGGGAGCCGTATTGCTGAAATCAGCCCCGAAATATTCAGAGTTCATGGCGTAACTGATGTAGTTCGGCCCGTGCGGGTGCAGGATCGGGTCGGCGGGGCAGTTTCCGATGCTATCGAACGCCGGAGCGTCCGCGGCTTGTCCCATCCACCATGTGCGTGGTTTGTCGTAAAGGTCGTATCCGGCGTAGGGTCCGAGAAGTTCGACCCAACCTTTGTTGGGGGGACGCTGCATCGCCATCGGAGCCATTCCGTTGTTGTCGTTGCAATACATTAGCCAAGCGCCGTGCCATTGGCGGAGGTTGCTGATGCAGACGGAGGTTCTGGCGGAGTCGCGGACTTTGCCGACGACGGGAATCAGGATCGCGGCGAGGATGCCGATGATCGCGATGACAGTGAGCAACTCGATTAAGGTAAAGCCGCCGGTTTTTGGTGCCGATCCGGATTTACGGTTATGGGTGAAGCAGGTGATTTTCATGAATGTTAATTTTCCGTATGACTGTGGCTTATGTCAAGATGGAGAATCTTGAGATAATTGGAAATTTTTCGGGGTGGATTGCGTACTATTGGACGAAGATGGCGATGGCGGTGGCGTTGTCGGCGCCTCCGCGATCATTGGCGAGTTGGATGAGTTCTTCGACGAATTGGCGGGGGGAATCGGCGCGCATGATGTGGCGGTGGATCTCTTTCGGATGGATTTCGCGGGTGACGCCGTCGCTGCAGAGGAGGAGGCGTTGGCCGCTGGAGATGGGGCGGGTGAGGAGATCGGTTTCGAGATCGCCGGGTTGGCCGAGGCAGCGGGTGAGGGTGTGTTCGTAGATGGGAGGGACGGGCTCGCCGGGGTGCTGGCGGCGGAAACGTTCGGCTTCGGTGTGATCGATGGTCAGTTTTTCCCAGTCGTCTTTTGCGAACCGGTAGGCGGCGGTGTCGCCGGCGTGGGCGAGGGAAACGGAGTTTTCGCGGAGGAGTGCGACGGTGAGGGTGGTGCCGGCGCCGTGGGGGGAGGCGGTTTCCAGTCCGAGCTGTTGCACGGCGCGGTGGGCTTTTTCGAAGATGCGGGGGAAATCGGGCGGGCGGTTTTCGGTTTTCGCGGTTTGGAGGGCTTGTTCGAGGATCTGGATGGCCATGGCGCTGGCTTGGTCGCCGGCGGCGAGGCCACCGAGGCCGTCGGCGACGGCGAAGAGGGCGTTGACGGGGTCGACGAGGAAGGCGTCCTCGTTGCGGCGGCGCATTTTACCGATGTCGGTGCTGCCGTGGGCTTCGAATTTCATAACGGGAGAGATGGGCGAGATGTCCTGAATTATTCGTTGAACTGTGCGAAAGTATGTTTGGAAAACGCGAGAAAGGAAACGGTTAAAACGGAGGTGTTTTTGTATGTTTCGAAGGATGTTGCGCGAGAGGATAAGTGGGGGAGGGGTTGTCGCGGGTTTTCGGGCGATGGTCGCGGGCGGGGTGTTTTTGGCGTTGGTGGCGGTGCCGGGGTATTCGTTGGTGGGGCAGGTGGGGCCGGGGCCGGAAACGGTGGATGGTCCGGCGGTTGGGGAAGTGGCGACGGGCGTGGAAATGGCGGATGCGGGGGTGGAAATGGCGGATCCGGGGGTGGCGGAGACGGGGGAGGCCGTGGGCGGGTTGGCGGGTTTGGAGTGGC
>CAZJCL010000072.1:0-5338 GCA_964544025.1 uncultured Opitutales bacterium
TTGGGACGCGGGTGGTGGGCGGCGGGCCGGGGACGTTGCATGGGGCAACGGGGCGGGGGAAAGCGGAGGCGAAATTGGAGTAGCGCGATTTTTTCGTTGTCAGGCGGGGCGGATTGTTGGATTGAATGTGTTTTCCCGGTCGCATTTCGTTGAACCGGGCTTTGCGGAAGGATTGATGGAGCGGTTGGATGGAGGTTGGTTTTGCCCGCTGTTGTCACGTTTCCTTTTCCGCGATCTTTTTTGAATCCACAGATTTTTCATGCTGTTGCTTGGTCTCACCGGAGGGATGGGGTGTGGTAAATCCACGGCCGCCCGGTTTTTTTCGGAGAACGGTTTTCGGACGTTGGACGCGGACGAGATCGTGCACGATTTGCTGGCGAACGACGCGGAAGTGAAGCGGGCGATCGCGGATCGGTTTGGCGCGGAGATGTTGAACGCGGAGGGGGGGATCGACCGGCGGCGGCTCGGGGCGGTGGTGTTCGCGGATCCGGCGGCGCTGGAATGGCTGGAGCAACTTTTGCATCCGCAAGTCGGAAAAGTGTGGCGGGAGGCGGTGGCGGCGGAGCCGGAAAGCGATTGGGCGGTGCAGATCCCGTTGCTTTTTGAAAAAAAACTTGAGAAATTCTTCCAGTTCACCGTTTGTGTAGGGGCCAGTGGCAAAACCCAGCGGCAAAGATTGCTGCAGCGAGGGCTCTCCGAGGAGGAGATATCGCGGAGGTTATCCCGGCAATTGCCGATCGAGGAGAAGACAGCGAGGTCCGACTTTTTTCTTTCCAACGACGGTTCGTTAGAATTTTTGCGGCTTCAAGTCGCTCACCTTTGCGAACGGTTGCGCGCTCTCCCTGCCGGACAAATTTCCTGATTTTTTCATTTTTCATTTATGCCTCCCAAACAGATTCCGATCCTTTTTGAGGACGACGATACCCAAAAGAATCGAAAACAAGTTTCGAAAGATATTACGATGCAGAGCGAGGAAGATTGGACGCCTCAAGCCCTCCCCAAGGAGGCGAAACCTGCCGCTGAGCCGGCCGCCGAATCAGATACGGCGAAACCGAAAGCCAAGCGGGCGACCGCTTCGCGAGCCCGGAAACCGCGCGCCAGCAAGGCGAAGGCGGACGAGGCTCCGGCGGAAATTCCGGCCGCTCCGGCTCCAGTGGCGGAAGCGGCTCCGGAGGTGAAGAAGGAGCGTTCGGTGCGGCGCGGGCCGAGAAAAACGGCCGCGAAATCCGAGGAAGCGTCGCCCGCTGAACATGCTGGTGAAAAGCGGGCAGAAGCCGCTCCTCAGTCTCCGGCCCCCGAGCCGGCGAAGGCGGCTGCCGCCTCCCCCGAACCGCGTGAAGAGCGCGAAGACCGGAAAGGGCACGACCGCGAGGAGAGCCGTCACGAACAAGACCGCGACCGGCAGGCGCGGGAGCGGGAAAATCAGCGCGAGCAAGGCGAACAAGGACAGCAGGGTCAGCGCGACCAAGATCAGCAGGGTCAGCGCGAGCAAGGACACCGGGAACAACGGGATCGGGAAAGTTCGCGGGATCGAGACAATCAGGAGCAGGATCGCCGTCCGCGTCACGAGCAGCAGCATGGAGGCGGCAATCGCCGGGACCGGGAAGACCGGTTCCAGCACAGGCACGGTGGTGGCGGTGGCGGTGGCGGAAACGACCGGCGGGATCGTCAAGCGGACAATTTCCGGAACAAGAAGAAGAAAAAGAAAGGCGGCGGCGGCGGTCAGCGTTTTGATCGTCCGGGCGGCGGCGGGCCTCCGCCGTTCCAGGCGGGTGGCGGAGGTGGAGGCGGACCGGTTTCGCGTCGTCCGGCGAATCTTCCGGACCCGGCTCGTTTTCAGGATCTGGAGGAACTGGAGCATTTGGCGGCGGAGGCGACGGGCGAGCCGTTGGATCTGGCGCGGTTGTACGAGATCAGTTTGCACGACTTGGTGACGGCGGCGCGGGAAATGGGCGTGGTGCTCGACGCGGCTCCGAATCGCCGGTTGCTTGTTTCGCGGATGCTGGAGAAGGCGTTCGAGGATAATCGGCCGATTCATGATCGCGGGATTTTGGATGTGACGGAAGGGGGCTACGGTTTCATTACGCGTCACGCCAATAATTACCGGACGCAGCCGGAGGACACGTTTGTCGCGGAAAGTTTTATCCGTCGTTTCGGGCTGCAGAAGGGGCATTTTGTGGAAGTGCAGGTTCGTCCGCCGGAAGATGGCGAACGTTGTCCTTCGGTTTTGCGGGTGAATGAAGTGATGGGGCTGGAGCCGGAGAAGGTGGCGGACATCGTGCCTTTCGAGGATTTGATCCCGTATTATCCGCTTCAGCGCATGTTGTTGGAAATCCCGAAAGACGAGCCGACGAAGGACGTTTCGATGCGGGCGATCGATTTGCTGACGCCGATCGGATTTGGCCAGCGCGGATTGATTGTGGCACCGCCGCGGACCGGTAAGACGGTGATTTTGCAGCAGATCGCGAATTCCATTGCGACGAACAATCCGCAGTCGCATTTGATCGTTTTGCTGATCGATGAGCGGCCGGAGGAAGTGACGGATTTTCGCCGGAATGTGAAAGGCGAGGTCGTCAGCTCCACGTTCGACGAGCCGGCCAGCAGCCATGTGGAAGTGGCGGAAATGGTGATCGAGAAGGCGCGCCGGATGGTGGAAGCCGGACGGCACGTGATCATCCTTCTCGACTCGATCACGCGGTTGGCGCGGGCTTATAACGCGATGATGCCGAACAGCGGGAAGATCCTCTCCGGTGGTGTCGAGGCAAACGCGTTGCAGAAGCCGAAACGGTTTTTCGGGGCGGCTCGGAATATCGAGGGCGGCGGAAGTTTGACGATTTTGGCGACCGCCTTGATCGACACCGGATCCCGGATGGACGAGGTGATCTTCGAGGAGTTCAAGGGAACCGGAAACATGGAAATCCATCTCGACCGTGCGCTGGTTGACAAGCGGATTTTCCCGGCCTTGAATATCGAGCGAAGTGGCACCCGCAAGGAGGAGCTTCTGTATCATCCGGAGGAATTGAACCGAATTTATTCGTTGCGCCGGGCGATCCAGGGAGTTCCGATGGTGGAAGCGATGGAAATGCTCGTGCAACGATTGAAAAAGACCGGCTCGAACGCGGAGTTCCTGATGGGAATGAACCGCTGAAAATAAACTGGCCTAACAAATAACTTTCTCCAGACTGACGATCCTGTGACCTCTGCCGATGAATTCATAACACACCTCATTGTAGAAAGAGGCCTCGTGCCTGCCGATATTGTGGAATCGGCCCGCAAAAAAATTCAGGATCAGATAGATCCGGATCAGCCTCGCAGAGATGTGGTCGCGGAGCTGATCCAAAGCGGGCATCTCGATGGCAGGCAAGTGATTGAAGCGCTCGCCGAGGAGTTCGGCATGCCGATGGTGGAGCCGGGGCAACTGCGGCCCACGGAGGAGGCGTTGAAGTCGATGCCTCGTTCGCTGGCGGTTCGCTACCACGCGTTTCCGCTTTCGCGGGATGGCAACAGCTTGAAGGTGGCGATTTCCGATCCGCTCGACATGGACGGGGTGGACAGCTTGAGCCACGTTCTGCAGATGTCGATCGAGCCGTGCGTCAGCCTCAAGGAGGAGATCAACGCGGCCATCGAGAAATACTACGGTTCCGAAGACAGCGTGGAGCACATGCTGTCGGAGATGGCGGATGAGGGAACGGGGATCACGGAAGCGGATCTGGAGAACGCGAAGCTTCCGGGAACCGGTGATGACAGCGTGGCGGAAAGCGATGCGCCGATCATCAAGTTGGTTTACAAGATCATCACGGAAGGGATTCGGCGGCGGGCTTCAGATATTCATTTGGAGCCGTTGGAGAAACGTTTCCGGGTGCGGTACCGGATCGACGGGGTGTTGCACGAGGTGGAGAATCCGCCGAAGCGTTTGCAGCTGGCGATCATTGCGCGTCTGAAGATCATGGCGAACATCAGTATCGCCGAGAAGCGGATTCCGCAGGACGGTCGAATCCAGATGCACGTCGGGGAAAAGGAAATCGATTTCCGTGTTTCCTCTCTGCCGACCGAGCATGGCGAAAGTATCGTCATGCGTATTCTCGATAAGGAAGGGCTTTTGCTGGGATTGCCGGAACTCGGTTTCTTCAGCGATGACCAAGCGATGATGGAGCGGTTTATCACGCTTCCGGACGGGATTTTCCTGGTTACCGGTCCGACCGGTTCGGGAAAGACGACGACGCTTTACGCCTGTCTGAATTACATTAACCGCCCCGACCGGAAGATCATTACGGTGGAAGATCCGGTGGAATACCGGTTGGCGGGAATTAACCAGGTGCAGGTGCGGACAGAGGTGAACATGACGTTCGCTTCGGCCTTGCGCGCCATGCTTCGTCAAGCGCCGAACATCGTGATGATCGGGGAGATCCGAGACCGGGAAACGGCGGAAATCGCGATCAACGCTTCGCTCACCGGTCACATGGTTTTCAGCACGCTTCACACCAACGACGCTCCGAGCGCGGTGACTCGTTTGGTGGATATCGGGGTGAAGCCGTTCCTGGTTTCCGCTTCGTTGCGGGCGACGATGGCGCAACGGTTGGTGCGCCGGATTTGTCCGAAATGCAAGGAGCCGCATCGGCCGGAAGATTATCTTTTGCGGGCGCTCAACATGACGGAGCAGCAGGTTTCGGCGGCGACGTTCATGAAGGGGGCGGGTTGCCAGAATTGCAGCGGAACGGGTTTCCGCGGCCGGATGAGCATCGTCGAAATTTTTACCGTTACCGAAGAAATCCAGCGCTTGATTTACGAAAACGCGACCGCGACGACGGTGCGGCGGAAGGCGCGGGAAGGCGGCATGCGTTCTCTTCGCGAAGACGGAATCCGAAAGGTGACGGCGGGGATGACGACGGCCGAGGAAGTTATTTCCATCACGGTGGGCGATTCCGATTAAATTTATTCTCTCACGTAATCTCGTTTCTATTTTTCCTATTTTGCCAGGCCTATGAGCTATGACATGAATGACCTCTTGACGCTCGTGTGCGACGAGGAAGCGTCCGACCTCCACATTCAGGTGGGGCAGGCGCCGACTCTGCGAATTCACGGCGGCATGGTTCCGGTGGATGGACCGCTTTTAACTCCGGGGGACACCGAGCAGTTGATGCAGTCGATCACGAACGATCACCACCAGCAATTGGTCAAAACCCAAGGGGGAACGGACTTCGGTTTCGCGTTCCAGGATCGGGCCCGGTTTCGCGTGAGCGTGCTCAAGGCGAAGGGGAGCTACGGCATCGTTTTGCGGCAAATTCCGAAGAAGATGTTCGGTTTGCGCGAAATCGGTCTTCCGGAAAAGGTGAAGGAT
>CAZJCL010000072.1:5438-10946 GCA_964544025.1 uncultured Opitutales bacterium
TGCGGCAGGACCCGGACGTGATTCTGGTCGGGGAAATGCGCGACTTGGAAACGATCGAAGCGGCGGTCACGGCGGCGGAAACCGGTCACTTGGTTTTCGGAACGTTGCACACCACCGGAGCGGCGCGAACGGTCGACCGTATTGTCGACGCGTTTCCGGCGAACATGAAGGACCAGATCCGGACGCAGCTGGCCTCGTCGATCGTGGCCGTTCTTTCGCAGGTGCTTTGCCGGAAGATCGGCAAGGGGCGAATCGCGGGATTCGAGCTGATGGTTTCGACGAATTCCATCCAGGCGCTGATTCGCGACAACAAGACCTACCGAATCCAATCCGACATTCAAACGGGCGCGAACCTCGGGATGATCACCCTGGACGCGCACCTTATGAGCCTTTACAACCGCAACCTGATCAGTGCGGACGAAGCGATCGAGCACTCCCAAAATATGGTGGAAATGCGGGAGAAACTCGTGGCGCAAGGCGCTGAAATCAAGACCCACTGATCCGCTACTTCTTTAAGTCCTAATGTTCGAAGCCCACAGTCAGACCATCTACGATCTCGTCAAGGAACACTCCACAATCGATCACGCCCAGCTTCGCGATTTGTATGACGAGCACAATCGCAGCGGCGTTCCGATGGCCCAAGTTCTGATCGACTCCGGGCAGATGAACAAGGAGCAGCTGTTGCAGGCGGTGGCGGATTATCTCGGGACCACGTATGTTCCCGCGCCGCAACAAGTTGATCCGGAACAGGCTCGGCTGATCCAGGGGAGTATCGCGCGCATGTATGGCGTGGTGCCGGTCAGCCAGGAGGGAACGACGCTCAACCTGATCGCGCTCGATCCGTTCAACAGCCAAATCGTCGACGACCTTACGTTCGCGCTGAACAAGGACGTCAACATCATGGTGTCGGATCCGGCCACCGTGGAGCGGCTCGTGAAGAGCACTTACGGGGAAGACGACGCTTCGGTGGAGGATTTGTTGCGGGAGTTGGACGGCCTGCACATTCCGTCCGAAGGGGACGGGGAGAAAGAACTGGAAGCGGTGGCGAGCGAAACGCCGATCATCCGTTTCGTGAATCTGGTGATCAACCAGGCGATCCGCGACCAAGCTTCGGACATTCACTTCGAGCCGTTCGAGGACGAGTTCAAGATTCGTTACCGTATCGACGGCGCGCTTTATGAAATGGCGCCGCCGCCGAAGAATCTGGCGTTGCCGGTGACATCGCGCATCAAGGTCATTTCCGGATTGAACATTTCCGAGCGCCGGATTCCGCAGGACGGTCGTATTAAAATGACGATTGCGGGGCGTCAGGTCGATTTGCGCGTTTCGACGCTGCCGACGCAGTTTGGCGAGAGCGTGGTGCTTCGCGTGCTCGACAAATCGGTGGTTAATTTGGACTTGGAATCGCTGAACATGCCGGAAGATGTTCACGAAACCATCGTCGAGGTGATCCAGCGTCCGAACGGAATTTTCATCGTCACGGGTCCGACGGGATCGGGAAAAACGACGACGCTTTACAGTTGCCTGCGAATTCTCAACGACGTCGAAACGAAGCTTTTGACGGCGGAAGATCCGGTCGAATACGAAATCGAGGGGATCATGCAGGTGCCGGTGAATCCGATCCAGGGATTGACCTTCGCGAAGGCGCTTCGCGCGTTTCTCCGTCAGGATCCGGACGTGATCATGGTCGGGGAAATTCGAGATTTGGAAACCGCGCAGATCGCGATTCAGGCGGCGCTGACAGGTCACTTGGTGATGAGCACGCTGCACACGAACGACGCGCCGGGGGCGGTGATGCGTTTGATGGATATGGGCGTGGACTCGTTCCTGATTTCCGCGTCGCTCGAAGCGGTTTTGGCGCAACGGCTGGTTCGCCGGATTTGCAAGAGTTGCCGGACCGCCTATGAGCCGAGCGAGGCTTTGATCGCGCAGTTGGGGCTCGATCCGATCGATATCGGCGACAACGAGTTTTTCTACGGTCGCGGTTGCGATGTTTGCAATCAGTCGGGTTACAAAGGCCGTCTGGGAATTTACGAGATGTTGCGGATCACCGACACGCTGCGCGACATGATTACGCAGCGGGCGCCGGGATTGGCGATTCGGAGCCGGGCGATGGAGCAGGGGATGCGGGTTCTTCGGGACGACGGACTTCGTGCGATCTTCGATGGTGCAACTACCATCGAGGAAGTGATAAAATACACCTAACAACTTTGCTGCCATATCATGCCGAAATTTTCCTATACCGCCATCGACGCCAGCGGAAAGCAGAAGTCTGGAATCCTTTCAGCCGCTTCCACTGAAGACGCGACTCAACAAATCAAGTCCATGGGTTTGTTTGTCACCAACCTGGGCCCGGCACAGGAGAAGGCCGCCGCCAAGGGCAAAGCGCGCGGTCGCGCCAAGGCGGGGTCGACCCGGAAAAAGCCGGTGACGATTGGCAAAATCGTCGGGCAAAAGGGATTGTCGGTTTTCACGCGCCAGCTTTCGACGTTGCTTCAGGCCGGTTTGCCGCTGTTGCGCTCGCTGGAGGTTTTGATGCGGCAGGAGAAAAACCCGAGCTTCAAGTATGTGATCGAGGAGATCGCGGAAAACGTGCGCTCGGGTAACACGTTTTCGGACGGTTTGCTGCAACATCCGAAGGTTTTTAACCGGCTTTATGTCAACATGATCAAGGCCGGGGAGGCGGGTGGTGTGCTCGACGTGGTGCTCAATCGTCTGGCCCGGTTCATGGAGAAATCCATCAAGATCAAGGGCAAGGTGAAGGCGGCGATGGTTTATCCGATCATCGTGTTGTTCATCGCCTTCGCGATTTTGACGTTCCTGATGATTTTCGTGGTGCCGAAGTTCCAGGAGATTTTCGATGAGTTGCTCGAAGGAGCGCCGTTGCCGATGCTGACCCGGGTGGTGATGAACACGAGTTACTTCGTGAAGGACAACTTCCTGATCACGTGTGGAATTTTGCTCGTGCTATTCATCATCCTGAAGGTTTTGAAAAGCACCAATCAGGGGGCGCGATTCGTGGACCGGATGATGATCACGATGCCGCCGGTGGGAGATTTGTTTAAAAAGGCGGCGATCGCCCGTTTCACCCGGACGTTTGGAACGCTGCTTTCCAGCGGGGTGCCGATTTTGCAATGCCTTACGATTACGCGCGATACGATCGGCAACCGGATTTTGATGGACGCGATCGAGAAGGTGCATGACCGGGTAAAGGAAGGGGATTCCGTTTCCGCGCCGCTCGAAGCTTCCAAGGTTTTCCCGACGATGGTGACGAGTATGATCGACGTCGGCGAGGAGACCGGGGAATTGCCGGAAATGTTGAACCGGATCGCCGACACCTACGACGAGGAAGTGGACAACGCGGTGGCGGCGCTGACCTCGATCATCGAGCCGATCATGATCGTGATTCTCGCGTTGATCGTCGGAACGATCGTTATCGCGCTTTTCCTTCCGATCATCGGAGTTATCGAAAACCTCAGTTCGTAACCGGTGGTTGAGGTTCGGTTCTGAAACGAATTTCCCAGAGTAGCCCGTGTTTTTCCTCGGGCTGCTCCTTTTCTTTTAACTGATCCACCCAAATATGAAGAAAAACATCCTTTACCGACTGTTGGCGTTTGCGTGCGCCGTCACCTTATCTACATCGTTTTCCATGGCTGAAGAAAATAAGGACAAGAAACCTGAAGTCGCTCCCGACGAGGAAGTGGCGGTCATTTCCACCGATCAAGGCGATATGGTGGTCGCCTTCTGGACGGATGTGGCACCGAAGACCGTCGAGAATTTCAAGAAACTGGCGAAGGACGGATTCTACGACGGAACCGCGTTTCACCGGATCATTAAGGGATTCATGATCCAGGGTGGCGATCCGAACACGAAGGAAGGGGCTCGCGGAATGCCGGGAACCGGCGGTCCGGGATACCAGATCAAGGCGGAATTCAACGATCGTCCGCACGTTCGCGGGGTGCTTTCGATGGCGCGTTCGCAGCATCCGGATTCGGCGGGAAGCCAGTTTTTCATCGTTCACGGCGACGCTCGCTTTCTGGACAAGCAATACACGGCGTTTGGCAAAGTGATCGCGGGCGACGACGTTTTGGAGAAAATCGCCACGGCGGAGACCAAACGCGACGGCCGCGAAAACAGCACTCCCGCCCAGCGGATGGGGGTGAAGAGCGTCAAGATCGTTCCGGCGAAGGAAGCGCTGAAGGACGAAAAGAAATAGAAGCGGCGAAATATCTCGGTTAAATCTTTGGGCGGCGGAATTCGATTTCCGCCGCTTTTTTGTTATGACGACCAAGGCGGTTTTATTTTACAACCGGTATTCCGGCGAGGTGGAGGAGGAGTTGATTTACGGGGATCGCTGGTTGCGGTGGACGTATGAGACCGGGCCGGGGCGGTTTTTGCTGAACGCGGTGATCAAGCGGCCGTTTTTCTCGCATTTTTACGGATGGCGGATGGATCGTCCGGCGAGCCGGGAGAGGATTGCGCCGTTTATTCGTCAGTTCGGAGTGGACACGTCGGAGTTTGCGCGGAAGCCGGAGGAGTTCGCGACGTTCAACGATTTCTTCTACCGGAAGTTGAAACCGGAGGCGCGGCCGATCGCGGAGGGGGAAGACGTGGCTTGTTTTCCGGCGGACGGGCGGCATTTGGCGTATCCGGATTTATCGGATGTTCCGGGATTCATTGCGAAAGGGCAGCGGTTTGATTTGCGGAAGTTTTTGGGCAGCGATGAATTGGCGGAGCGGTATCGGGATGGGGCGGCGTTGGTTTCCCGGCTTTGTCCGGTGGATTATCACCGGTTTCATTTTCCGTGCGCGGGAGTTCCGGGAGAAAGTCGGATGGTGAACGGGTGGTTGTATTCGGTGAATCCGATCGCGCTGCGGAGAAACGCGGGATATCTGGTGGAAAACAAGCGGGCGTTTTGCGAGATTGAGACGACGAATTTCGGGAAAGTGATTTTCGCGGAAATCGGCGCGACCTGCGTCGGCGGCGTGGCCTACACTTACGAGCCGGGGCGGACGGTGGCGAAGGGGGCGGAGAAGGGATTTTTCCGGTTTGGCGGTTCGTGCACGATTTTGTTGTTTGAGAATGGGCGGATTCGGTTCGATTCGGATCTGGTGGAGAATACGGCGAAGTATTTGGAAACTTACGCGCGAATGGGGGATCGACTTGGGGTGGCACCGGGCGGATACGGTTGATTCGAAAACCTTGCGGACGTTTTCGGTTTGACAGAGTGAATTCGAGAAAGATTGCTAATTGGAAGTTAGCGTTCCCTTTCACCCTTCTTGGACCTAAACCGATTTATGACCGATCTACCCGTACCTCCGTCTCGCAGACTTTCTTTCGTCGAACTTCTTATCGCAACGAGCATTGGCGGCCTGTTGCTGGCGGTCGTTGTTCCGGCGTATCGGTCCGCGACCTTCGAAGCGGATTTGGCGAAATGTCGGAGCAACTTGCATCAGGTGGGCGCGGCGTTGCGATATTACGCGGCGGATCATGAGGGGCAGTTTCCGC
>CAZJCL010000073.1:0-1582 GCA_964544025.1 uncultured Opitutales bacterium
TCCAAAGAACGAATACGGGGTTGAAAGATTCATAGAAACGCCAAAGAAAGTTTTTCTCTCATCGAACGCAAGCCCGTCGTTCTTTACGCATGAAGGCACTCCAGATAAGGAAATGTGGAAGGAGCATCCTGAAGCGGTCGAAGCCACTTCCACTCTCGAAACCTTATCGCGGAACCAGCAACTCCCGTCGCGAAGCCACTTCCTCCACTTTTGCGCGACTGTAGAGCATCGGAAAATATTGGCCTCGCTCCCACAGCTCGAACAGGTCGCGGTAATGCGGACTCGCCGGATCACCCGATTGCCCCGGCGCGTTCGTTCCCAGCGAACGGTCGAAGTCCGCCAGATCCACGATCACCCGAAAGGTCGCCCCCGAAATCTGGCCGTCCGCGTTGCTCGTGTTATTGACCGTATAACCGTCGCCACCTTGCGGCACCGGTCCCGCTTCGAGAATCCGCCGCGTCGACTCGTCCACCGCCGCGCTCAACGGATGACGGATCAGAACGTGTTTATATTCCGGGCTCCCATAAATCCACTCCGCCGGTTCGCCGCCGAACCGCTCCGCCAGCGCCGCGGTCGCTTCTTCCAGCGTTTCGAGCAAAAGCTCGTCGCGGGCGCTCACCGGATTCGGGCCGAGACGGCCATCCGGAGAAACCAGCAAATCGATCACGAGCTGCGCCTGAAGCGGCCCCACCATATCCCGAACCGACGGCGGAACAAGAATCTCGCGAGCGCCCACGACGAGCCGCTCCTGCCAAGCGTTGTAAACAGCAGCCGCCGCCGATTCCGCCTCCATCACGAAATCCCAATCCAGCAACAAACGCCGCGCTTTCTCCGCTATTTCCTCCTCCGAACGCAACGGCACCAGCAACGGAACGAGCGTCCGCGCAGGCACCGACACGAAATCGTGCTGCAACCGCATCGAATCCGCCAAGCCATGTTTCCTCCCCAAACTCAGCGCTTCATGAAGCCGCTGCCCCCGAAACGGATCCGGCCAAACCAGCGACGCCACACCCGGATTCGGATAATCGCGCGGCACCAGATTCTCGTTCGCCGTCGCCAGAAATCCACGCTCCGGATTCGCCTCATGCGGCAACTCCTTAATTGGCATGTATCCATTCCATTCATACCGGCCGTCTCCCGGAACCGGTAAAACCCCGCTCCAGTTCGGCCGAAGCGGAGCCAGCCCCGTCGCCTGCCAACCGATATTCCCCGCCGCGTCCGCCCAAAGCATGTTTTCCCCCGGCATGTGGTTGAAGGCACAGGCTTCCCGAAATTCCTCCCAGGTCCGCGCCTGATTCATCCGCAGACTCGCCAAATACGGCGCCCCACCCGTCTCGAGCCAAGCCGCGCGCAACACCACCGCCGCGTTCCTCTCCCGGTCCTCGTAAATCACCGGTCCGTGACGCGTGAACTTCAACTCCGCCGTCACCGGTTCCTGACCGCGCACCGCGATCCGTTCCTCCACAACAACAAACTCCTCCCACCCGTCGCCATACCGGTAGCGTTCCCCGCTCGCATCCGTTTCGTAAAAATAAAGGTCCTCGTTATCGACGCGAAAAACCGTGAGCCCCCACGCGCCGTG
>CAZJCL010000073.1:1682-8444 GCA_964544025.1 uncultured Opitutales bacterium
TAAATCCGGTAAAGCTCCAGCAAATCCGCGTCGAGCAAATCCCGGTCGATCGCCTCGTCGAGCCGCAACTGAGGATCCGCGTTCTGGAACCAATACATTTCCCGAACCGCCGTTTCCCCCACCGCCGCCAGAGCGCGAGCGATTTCCAGTTCCTGCGCCGCGTTGTACGCAAGCGCCTGATGACGCGAAATCAAAATCTCGGGCGTCCAATCTCCAGGCTCGATTTCCAGCAGCTTCAACTCCATCGGCAATAAATCCGGATTCGCCCGCACCTCCGCGATCCGCGCGTTTACCCCCGCGACAAACGCCCGCACAATTTCGCCACCCCGCGGATGGTAATGCGCGAGTTCCTCCTCCATATTCCCGCGAAACCGAAACAACCGCGCCGCGACATCCCGTTTAATTTCCCGCGGCCCCAGCACCTCAGCCCAAGTTCCGGTCGCCTGCCGCCGCCATACCTCGAATTGAAAAAGACGATCGCGCGCCGCGTTGTATCCCTGTGCGAAAAAAAGATCGTGCTCCGTCTTCGCGTAAATGTGGGCGATTCCCCACGGATCACGAAGAATTTCCACCGGCCGTTCCAGCCCCGCGATTTCCAGCTCCCCGACAACAGACCGCGCCTCCGATTCCGCGAAAACCGCGCCGCACACAAAAAGGCAAAATACCGCGAAAGAAATGGCTCTCATCGCTCCGATGAAACGCGATCCTCGCCGCGCGTCAACGACATGCGTTTCCGCTCCCGCCAATCCCCATGTTCCGCCACCGAGACCAGCATGAGGAAACAGGCAAAAATGCCTATATCACTCGTCCCCACCTTCACACCTTCACACATTCAAACCTTCAAACCTTCAAACCTTCGAACCCCGCCGCTCCACCCGCCGGTACCCAAAACGGCGCCGGGAGTGGCGCCGTTCGAATCTTTTGGAGAAACTTTGGAGAAAGCCTGCGCTCTTACGCGACCTTCAGATCGCGGCGGCCGCGTTTCTTACGCGTCGAGAACGCCACCTTGGGGAGACTGGCCGGCAGGTCGATCGCGTGAGGCCGAACGCGATTGAAGAGGCGCAAACGATGACGGTGACGGAGTTGACGCCCGAGCTTGTAAACCACTTGATCCAGGGCCACGTAAGCGTTGTCCGCTTTATCGGAAGCCACCAAATCAGGTCCATCGATCTCCACGATGCCACGAGCCGAGAAGATTCGTTCCTGATGTTTATTCAACTCCATTCCGAGCTCCATACGTATTCGAATGATTCGGCTATCATGCCGAAATAATTTATTCGTTTTATCCCGGATGTATTGTTTAAGGCTGTCCGTCAATTCCAGCCCATTTCCTGCCATTATCAGTTCGTGTGCATTCATAGTTATTGTTACAGGCGAGCGACCAACTGTAGGCGCTCAAAAAGTTAATAAATCGCCGCTTTTCTTTACATCATAGGCAATGACTCAATTCCGTCGGATCCTTATCCTCACGCGACCCGTTCACCTCAAACTTTTCATCGCGATTCCATATCGTTTCCGGTCTCCCCTCCGACCCCGAAAACCGGGAGTTGGTTCCACGAAGTAATTGTTCCAACTGGCGCGGAGAATTCACGCTTACCACCGCCGACGACACCTGCGGATGCGCCAAAACCCACGCCAGCGAAGCCTCCCGAATCGAGAGCCCCCGCTCCGCCGCGATCGCGCTCAATTTCAACAACGCGTTCGTGTGAGCCGCCGACTTCCGCCCCGACCCGTCGCGCGGATTCTCCCGTTCCCGATTTCCCGCCGGCACGCTTCCGCCGAGCGTCGACGTCGCCAGAAATCCGAGGCTGTATTCGTCGCAAAACTCCAGCGTTTCCGTCCGCTGCTGGTCCGGCGAGAACACCGAAAATTCCGTTTGCAAACCCTCGAACCGGCATCGGTTTCGCGCGCCCGAGCGGCCGATCGCCTCCATCGCTCGCCAAAGCGGAAAATTCGCCGCGACCACGTGCCGCACATAACCCGCCGAAATCAAAATATCAAACGCCCGCAACGCGTCATCGATCGGCAAAAGCCCGCGCTGCCACTCGCATACCAGCACATCGACAACCTTCGTTCCCAGCCGCCGCAGCGTAAATTCACACGACCGCCGGATCGACTCCGCCAGCCCCACCGCGCTCCGCTCCGCCCGTTCTCCCAATGTCATCCGCGTCGACAACACCAACTCCGCCCGCGGAATCTCGCGCGCCCGAATCCACTCCCCCAGCCATTCCTCCGGTGCCTTCATCGCCTCGGGCAAAAAACCGAGTTCCGGAGCCGCGACAGCTTGAAAAAAATTGCCGCCCGCCGCCCGGTAAGCGTCGAGAATCTCGAATGCCCGTTCCCGGCCGACGGTCCAGCCAAAGTTCATTGTGCCAAGACAAAGCTCGGAAACCCGAAGCCCGGTTCGGCCAAATTTTCGTTGTTCCATGTTGTACGCGCAAAAAGACGGGCTCTGCGTGGCCCGGTATGGTCAGTAAGAAACACGATTAACGCGTTTTCTAAGGTGGAGAGGCTTGTTGGCATCCCGATCCGGATGCCCGGAGCCGCCGCGCATGCCACGGCGAACTCGAAAAGGGAGAATGTAACCACCCCCGGTGGCGAACGGATAGCGCGGCGTTTCGATCAAACCGCTGCTCACGTTTCCGTCACCGGGGGAAAACGAGAGGGATGGGTAAAACCGGCCTAAAGGTGAAACCTGATTTCATCAGTGAAAACCCTAATTAAAATCGGCCCGATGTCAAACCCGCCACCGCCGCCCGCCCTTCCTGCGTGGCCGCGAAATTTCCCAACGCAAAAACACCCCGCCGCCCCGCCCGAAACTTCGTCCTCCGGACCTTCTTCCGCCCGATTTAAAGATAATGAATCCGGCCCGCGTTCTTCGCCATCTGCTTCGCGTTGTGCTCGTCGCCGCCGTCGAGATTCGCGCTCATGAAAACCGGCGGCTCGATTCCCCGCTCGACCAATCGCGCCACGACCTCGCAAGCGATCGCGTTCACCAGCGCGCATCCCGCCACCGTCGAAATCGGCCCCACCCGCTGCGGAAACCCCGGAATCTCCACCAAACTGTCCCCCACCGGAGCCCCGTTGTCCAAAACCACGTCGCACAAATTCCGCAGTTTTTTCCCCGATGGATGCCGGCTCTCCACCGCCTCCGTATATGCCAGCGAAGTCACCCCGATCACCCGAATCCCCATTTCCCGTGCCCGTAAAGCCATGTCGATCGCCACCGCGTTTCTCCCCGAGGTCGACGTCAAAATCAACACATCGCCCTCCCGCGCCGCCGACCCCGCCAGCAATTCCGTTCCCAATCCCGGCAACCGCTCCAGCTGCGACGTCAACGTCACCGGCCGCACCGACAAATTCATTCCGTGCGGAAAAATCGGATTGATCACGATCAATCCGCCCGTCCGATACACCAGCTCCTCCGTCAACATAAACGAGTGACTCGCCCCGAACGAAAAAACCGTCTTCCCCTCGGCGATCGCCTCAACCAACATCTCCGCGGCCGCGCGAACATTCTCCTTTTGCGATTCCGCCAACCGCTCCAAAATCCCGATCGCTTTCGCGAAATACGTTTCAGCAGACATAATCCCGTCAATACCCGCGTCGCTCGTATTCCGCCACGCTTTTTTCGTAAATCTCCCGGCCGTTTTCGCGATTCAAACTCATAAAAACCGTCGGCGGATCTCCCTCGGCCGCCATTTTCTCGATCACTCTTCCCCAAATCATCCATCCCGCCACCGCCATCGCGACTCCCGAAACCGGCAACGCTTTCCGATCTTCCAATCCCGCGATTTCCACCGCCGCGTCGCCATACGGAGCGCCGTTGTCGATCACCACATCGACCGCGTCGCAAAGCTTTTTCCCCGACGGATGCAGCGACTCGACCCGCGCCGTGTAAGCCATCGAGGTAAAACCGATGACCTTCACTCCCAACTCCCGGCAAGCGAGCGCCAACTCCACCGGTTTCGCGTTTTTCCCCGAAACGCTCCCCAAAAGCAAAACATCCCCCGCCCGCAAATTCCCCGCCTTCACCGCCAGCCGAACCGCCTCCGCGTCCAGATCGATCTCCTCCCCGCGCGGCCGCTTCCGAAGAACCTCCGGCAACGTATCCGACAACTGAATCCCAAAACTGAACGCCCGCACCGCCGCCAATCCGCCCGCCCGATTAATAAAATCCTGCTGCACCCCGTGACCAATTTCCCAGCAAAAAACAGCACCGCGATTCCGCAACGCCAGCACCACCAAATCCGCCGCCGCCTCCACCGCCGGAATCTGCGTCGTTTCCAAATGGTCCAAAACAGCCCGCACCGCCGCCAAATACTGAATCGGCGCGCCTCCGCGAATTTCACCTTTTTCCCCGGGATTGCCGGCATCCAAATTTCTCGATTTCGAAGTCATTGGGATCAACGTTCCATTCTCTTCAGTAATTCCTCGACGGTGACAAATAGATTCGCCCGCGCCGCCCGCGAATCCACTTCCGGAAGCCGTCGCAAAGTCGCCAGCGCCAATCCCGCCGCCGACGGCAATGGCTCCAAAACCGGCTCCAACAACGGCGCGAATTCCGCCGCCAATCCGCGAAAATGCCCCCAAAAAATCGCCGACCGTTTCGCCACGCTCCCCGCTCCGACCAGCCGCAACCGCGTTTCCGTCAGCTCCAACGTCTCCACCGCGTCCCGCAACGTTTCCGCCAAATCCGCCGCCGCCATCTCCAAAATCTCCCGCGCCACCGCGTCTCCCTCGTTCGCCAACCGGTCCACTTCCTTCGCCAGCGCCGCCACCACGCACCTGTCCGGATTCTCCAACCCCACCGGAATCATCTCGAACGCGTTCCGCACCCCAAACGCCCCGAAAACCGCCTCCCGCAAACGCGTCTTCCTCCGTTCATGCCAACGCGCCCGCATCGCCGCCCGAATCGCCATCCACCCGATCTGATACCCGCTCCCCCGATCTCCCAACAACGGCCCGAATCCATCGTAATGCACCGACCGCCCGTCCGGCGCCGCCACATGCACAAACGCTCCCGTCCCCGCCACCGCCACAATTCCCGCGTCGCAATCCGCCAAATTCAAAGCCGCTTCCCACTCGCCCACAACATACGAATGCACCGGAAACCGCTCGCTCCCATCGAAAATCCCCGTCGCCAGTTTCTCCGACAAACAGGCGAAATGCAGCTCCCCGATCTCCGCGCCGTCCACTCCCGCCATCGCCCGCCGCACCGCTTCCCGCGTCGCGTCCAAACTCCGCCCGTTCAATCCCGGCACCCGGCAAAGCCCCCAACCGACCGCCACGCCATCCTCCCGCACCAACGCGGCCTCGCATTTCGTCCCACCGCTATCCACCGCCAGAACGCATCGCATAAAGAAAAACGGACCTTCCGAAAAATCCGTAGCCCTGGCAAGCCCCCGAATTTCCCGCTTTCCAAAACCCGTTACCCTCACCGCCCCGCCCGAAAAATTCCCTCTCGATTTTCCGGCCGTCAACCGCTTTGCTACCCCGATGAAAATCGCTTTTCTCGGAGCCGGCCGCATGAGCGGCGCCATGGTCAAAGGTCTTCTGACGCGAAACATTTTTCCCGCCAGCCAAATCGCCTGCACCAGCGGCCCCGACGGAACCGCCGAAGCTCTCGCCGCCGCCACCGGAATTTCCGCGACCACCGACCTGAATAATTTGCTCCAAAACGCCTCCGTCATCGTCGCCGCCTTCAAACCCCAACAACTCGCCGATCTCGATCCGCGCGTTTCCGAACTCAGCAACGGCAAACTCATCCTCTCCATCCTCGCCGGAAGCCGCATCGAAATCCTCGCCCGCAAATTCCCCAACGCCCGCAACATCGTCCGCGCCATGCCAAATCTTCCCGGGCAAATCGGCGCCGGAATCTCCGCCTACAGTTTCCAAACCTCCCCTTCCGCCGAAGACCGAAAACTCGTCCAGGGAATCCTCGGCTCCCTCGGCGAACACCTCGAACTTCCCGAATCCCAACTCGACGCGGTCACCGCCCTCAGCGGCAGCGGCCCCGCCTACGTTTTCGAGTTCATCTCCGCCCTTCGCGAAGGCGGAATCGCCGCCGGCCTCGCCCCCGAAATCGCCCACCAACTCGCGGTTGCCACCGTCGCCGGATCCGCCCGTTTCGTCCGCGAAAGCGGAATCGATCCCGAAACCCTCCGCGAGCAAGTCAGCTCCCCCGGCGGCACCACCCTCGCCGGATTGAAGGTGATGGCCGACAAAAATTTCCGCGCAATAATCGCGGAAACCATCCAAGCCGCCCGCCGCCGGTCCGAAGAACTCTCCGGCGGTTGACGCGACTCATTTCTCCACGTGCACGCCGGAAACTCCCGCCGCCCATCGCAACGCCCCGAGCAAATGCCGCAAAAACGCCTCCTCGCGGTAACTCTCGTTCGTGTGCCCCAACGCCGTGTAAAACGCCCGCCCGCCATCGAATTCGTGATACCACGCGATCGGATGATCCGCCCCCATTTCGCCTCCCTCGAAACTCTTCCCATCCAACGCTAAAAGAACCCGCACCTCCCCGCGCGGATTCTTCCGGAAACTATACCACTCATCCCGTCGCTCCCATTTCTCGTCCAAATGCGCCGTCGCCGGATGTTTCCGGTCCTCCACCTCGATCGTCGCGTCCTGAATCCGCGGATGACTCTTAAAATACGCTCCCACCAATTTCCCGTACCACGCCCATTCGTATTCCGTATCCGCCGCCGAATGCACCCCGACAAATCCGCCGCCATTCCGGATGAATTCCGCAAA
>CAZJCL010000073.1:8544-10919 GCA_964544025.1 uncultured Opitutales bacterium
ATAATGAACGCCACAACCGCCAGCGGCCAATCCTTTATCCTCCTGCCATTTCCGTCGCGTCTCAAAAAAATTGGCCCGGACATCCACGCGGACATCCGGGCCAACCTGTTCGCTTTCCTTCCTCAGCGAATCATCCAACGATCAAGGACGGAAAATCCCGTGCGTGGTAGTGCCGTTTCCATTCCAATCACCAGCCAGCGGAAAATCGCCGGAAGTCCCGTAAACGAAGTCCACATCCGCCGCGCCGCCCGACAACGAGTTTTTCAGGTACCACTGATTCCCGTTCCGCACCACGCCAGGAGTCATCGTGCCGTTCCCGTTCCAATCGCCCACCACCGGCTCGTCGCCAGGCGCGCCGAAGTGAATCGAAACGTGCGCCGAGCCTCCTCCGATGCTGTTGCGCAAGTGCCACTCGCGCCCGTTCCTCACGATTCCCGGCGTCATGGTGCCGTTGCCGTCCCAGTCGCCGACCACCGGAATGTCGCTCGCCCAACCATAAGGGAACGTATGATCCGCGTCCCCGCCGCTGATCGAGTTCTTGAGATGCCACATATTTCCGCGGACAATTCCAATCGTCCACTTGCCATTCCCGTTCCAATCCCCCGCCAGCGGATAATCGCCCGGCTGGCCGTAAACCGCGATAATATCCGCGTCGCCGCCGGAAAGCGAATTCTTCAAATACCACGTGTTCCCGCGAATCACTCCCGGCGTCACACTGCCGTTGCCATCCCAGTCGCCCACAATCGGAGTATCGCTGGCGCGCCCGAAATCGAACGTCACTTCCGCCTCTCCCCCGCCCAACGTGTTCTTCAACTGCCAAATCTTATCCGGCTCCGCCGGCTGGCCAAAGTTCGGTGCCTGCCCAAAGTAATCGCAAATCGCCGCATACAAAGACCTGCCGATGTTTTCGCGACCGGAAACGGTATTGTGAATGTTCTGATTCTCCCACGGATTCGTATGGAAGAAATATTCCGGAAGCGCGGCCGGCATATTGGAATAACGAATCATGCCGAAATGAATTTGGCGACCGGCGTCCCAACATTCCTTCGTTCCGCGATTGTCGTTATGCACCATGCTAAGCGCGCGAAGCCGCAACCGGTTCGCGAGATTGTAACTGCTATTGGCATGATTCAGGTTGCAATAATACGACTCGATTCCATTAGCGGCCGGGGTACTGGAGGCGTTGCTGTGAACGCTGATTCCGATATGCACATTGTTGGAATTAAATATCCCGTATCGCGCCGGAATCGATATATTCGTTCCGGAAGTTCGCGTCATGATCACTTGCGCGCCGTCATTGAGCAAATGATTCCGCGCGCGCAACGCGCCGTCGAGCGTCCACGTTCCTTCCGCGATATAAACTCCTTGGTTTACTCCCGCACCGTGACCGGGATCGAGCCCGACTTTCCTCCCGGAAAGAGTAGCGCTGGCATCGGGAATTAGAAATGCCGTCGCGACGATAAACGTTAAAGGCCCCGCCATTTGTCGAAACCCGGTTTTACTGTATGCTGTCTTCATGTTGTTTTTGTTGTCGTTCTATCTGTTGGCTTTTGTTCTGCTGGTGTTGAGGTCACTGCGTACGACTTTCCGATGTTTCGATATCGAGACGATGAACCTCCCCCGTGTGAAGATCGGTGGCGACTATATAGCGTCCGTCCGGCGACCAAGCCGGATTATAAAATGAATAACCGGGATCAAATGTAACACGCTGCGGCTCCCCGCCTTCCGCCGGCACCACGAAGATTTGCGAATCCAAAACTTCATGCCCGTCGTCACTGGTCACTTCGTATAGCAGCAATTCCCCATTCGGAGACCACGAAAGATTCGATCCTTCCCCCACGCCGACCTCGGTTCCGGTCGCGAGATCGACAATGAACACGCTATTCTTATTTCCCGAAAAATAAGCGACGCGATCTCCCGCGGGCGACATGCTTTCCAATCCCGTCGCCTCAATATCCGACGAAATCCCGATCGCGTCCTCCATTCCCAAATGGCGATACCAAACCTGCCCGCCATCCGCATAAGCGATCCCTTGATCCCGCTCGTTCAACGGTGCCACATCCTCGATCTCACGAAGCCGGTGCGGAACGATTTCGCCATCCCGCAACATCAAGATATAATCCTCCTCTTTCGTCAGCCACGCGGGGTAGATATCCTCGTTCGTTCCCTCGTATACGACTTCGCCGACCCCGGTTTCAAGATCGTATAAATGAATCGCGAACGTTAAATTCCCCTGTTCGTCGAAAGTTCCGGTCCGATAAATCAGCTCGCCCTGTTCCGTCGTCACCGGACGCCATCCCGCCAGATTTCCGTCGCTGACTTTACGCAATCCCGTCCCGTCCGGATTCGCCACCCAAAGGCCCCGGTAACTGTTC
>CAZJCL010000074.1:0-10893 GCA_964544025.1 uncultured Opitutales bacterium
TTTGCGAGAAACTCGCTCGCTTGGCCGGGGTTTCTTGTTCAGACTTGAAACCGGGCGTTCCGGCTATACAGTCCAACTTTTCCCTTCCGGTTGAGCCTCCATTACATACGTTCCAAGAAACCCGAACGAGCCGCTTTCACGTTGGTGGAAGTGCTTGTCGCGCTGGTCATTTTCGCCGTGTCGGCCGTGGTGCTGGGCGCGTCTTATTTGAACGTCCTCAATAACTACGAACTCATTCGCCAGAATCAGGCGATGGAGGAGGATATGCGGTTTATCAGGAAACTGGTTTTGGAACAGCCGGACCGGGAGGAGCTGGAGGAGGGCGGGGATTTCGAGAGTCTTTACCTGGGGCTGGTTTCGTGGCGGGTTTTTTTGGAGGAAACGCCGACGCCGGATTTGTTTTTGGTGCAGGTGGAGGTGGAGTTCGAGGGGTCGGACGAAACGCCCGGCGGGGTGGAGGTGCAGGAGTTTTACGCGTTGCGGCCGGATTGGTCGGATCCGGTGGTGCGGGAAGAGTTGCGGATGGAATCGGCGGAACGGTTTCAGGAGCGGCGGCAAATGCTGGAGGCGGGATGGTGAGGCGGATTTCCTCCAGAACCGGAAAACGGACGCTGGCGAGCGGCGGTTTTACGCTGATCGAGGTGCTTTTGTCGTTGATGCTGATCGCGATGATTTTGACCGCGACGACGTTTTTCATCTTCTCAATGGGTGAACTGTGGGGGCGCGGTTCGGATGTGCGGCTTTTTGACCGGCATGCGCGCGGATTGACGCGGTTTTTGCAGAGCACGATCGATCGGGCCAATATTTATTGGGACGAGGAAAACAGCGACCGTGTGTCGTTGGTGCAGCCGCCGGGCGTGGGGCATTTTGACGAGCCGCTGATTTCGTTCGAAGTGGCGGAAGCGCCGGGGTTTCTGGTTTGGCCGGATGTGCCGCTGCCGTCGGTCGTTTGTTATTTGCAACTGGTTCCGGATGAAGGGCTTTACCTGTTGTGGCATTCGCGATTGGAGGTGGATTTCGAGGAACAGACGCCGCGGGCGACGCTGCTTTCGCCGTTCGTGACCGGGATGATTTACGATTATTACGACGCGGAAATGGAGGTCTGGAACAGTTTCGACCGGTTTGAGACGAATCCGGAGGGAGATCCGCTGGTGCCGGATCGGGTGCGGTTGCTTTTTTATCACGACCGGATGGAGCGGGAAACGATCCTGGCTTTGCCGAAACGGAACGCGACGGTGAACCTTTTTTGACGATGCGCGCTAATAAAAGAGGATCCGCGATTTTGATGACGCTGTTTTTGGTGATGCTGGCGTCGTTGGCGATGTCGCGGTTCATCGAGAAGGCGTATTCGGAGATTTTGGGGGAAGCGCTGTATGTCGAGCGGGACCGGTTTCGGGTCGAGGCGTATTCGGCGTTGGAGGCGACGATCGCGATTCTTTACGAGGTTTCGCGGATCGAGGGGAATCTTTTCGCGCCGGAACAAGGCTGGGACGCGCCGCTGGAATACGCGGGCGTCGTTTTTCCGGAGGAAATGTCGATCGACATCAGTTACGTCGACGAGATGGGGAAAATTTCGTTGCCGACGGCGGGGCGCGACCGGCTTTTGCTGTTGTTCGAGGTGCTCGGATTTTTGCCGGCGGAGGCGGAGGAGTTGGCGGACGCGCTGTTGGAGTGGGTGAGCGAGGGGGATCCGGCGAGCGAGATCGATTCGAATCTGGACGATTACAATCGGGCGGCGTTGCCGTATGAAGCACCGCGGCGTCCGTTGCGCAGTTTTCACGAATTGGCGGCGATCACGGGGTTTCGCGAAACGTTTTTCGATGGTCAGGGCGTGCCGAACGAGCTGTTTCACCAATTCACCTCGATGGTTTCGCTTTACCAGTTCGAGCAGGTGAACGTGAATTCGGCTTCGCCGGCGGTGATGCGGATTTGGTCGAATTTGAGCGAGCAGGACGCGAGCCGTTTGGCGACGAACGAGGAGCGGGCGCCGATGGATTTTCCGTATTTCCGCAATGTGGAGGAAGCGTCGGCGCATTTCGGGATGCCGTTGCCTTCGGACCGGTATTCGGTGACGACGAATTGTATCCGGATAAATATTTCCGTTTCGGAAGGGACGGCGAATTTTCTGCTTTCGACGGTGGTGGCGCCGGGGCCGTCGGTGGCCGCGCGCCTGCTCCCGGCGCAGGGAACGGCGGAAACGCAGCGGGAGCAGCCGGCGACGGAAAACCGGGGAGGGCGGCGCGGGCGGCAGGACCGGACCGGCCAGGAGCGGGCGACGGAGGCTCCGGCGGAGCAGACGATCGGCTACCCGTTCACCTTTCTGGAGATCCGCGAGAACGAAACCATTTTGTAATTGAACCTTAAGGAGGAAATTTGAGACTAGGCACGACGTCACACACAATTCACAGCGCCGGGGACAGGATTTCCCGGCGACCATCTCTTTTTCCCATCCACCTCCCGATCCGGCTCGTCGTTCTCTCGCGACGGGTCGCCTGTTGAGCAGCTAATGGCTTCGACCGTTCAAGAAAAACCTGTGCAGAACGAGCCTGCCTCCGACGCGACCGCGCCGGGCATTCTGTTGCTGCCCAGCCACCTGTTTTTTGTCCGCACTCTCACGCTTCCGGCGGGAATCAAGCCGGACGAGATTCCGTCGTTCGTGGAGGTTTCGCTGGAGGAAATGTCGCCGTTTACGCTGCCGCAGCTGTTTTACGGTTACTATTTACCGGCCGATTCGTCGCGGGTGCTGGTTTTCGCGGCTTACCGGAGAAAGCTGGAGGTTTATCTGGGCGATGCGTGGGACGAGGCGGATTTGGTGATTCCGGATCTGGCGGCGCTGGTCGGGATGTCGCCGGAAGGGCCGACGCTGGTGTTTCTGGAAAACGAGCTGGAGGCGACGGCGGCGTATTGGGAAAACGGGGGCGCGGTGCCGGACCGGGTGGCGAGCCGGTTGTTGCCGGAAGCGGAGGAGGGGGATCCGCGGCATTCGGTGCGTGAGGAATTGAAGGCGCGAATCGGGAAAATCGCGTCGAACGCCCGGACCATCGTTTTCCACGGACCGCCGCGAGCCCGTTTTCGGGACCGGAATCTGGTTTTCGATCTGAGCCGGGAAGGCGGAACGGGCTCGTTGGCGGTGGAAATTCCGCGGGCGCGGGTCTGGGCGATGGATGTGCGGGACAAGGAATTTCTGGAGGAGACCCGGAAAATCCGGAAGCAGAACCGCTGGCTTTGGCAAACCTGTTTGGCGTTGGTGGCGGGGTTTTTGGCCTTGGCGATCTTCGAAGTGGCGTTGTTTGCCGGGGCGAAAATTATCGAATCGCGGAAGGCGCAGTCGGCCGCGCTCGCTCCGGAAGTGGCGCGAATCATGGAAGAGCAGGCGCTGGCGCTTCGGCTGGAGGAGTTGCAGGAGAACAGGTTGTTGCCGTTCGAGATGCTGGCTTACGTGAACCGGTTGCGTCCGGCTTCGGTGTATTTTACACGGGTCGTGACGACGGGAGTTCGATCGGTGGAGGCGGAGGCGTTGACGCCGACGCAGGCGGATGTGGACCGGTTTGAACGGGCTTTGCGAGCCGCGCCGGGAACGGAGTCGGTGGAGATCCGGAATCTGCGGGTGCGCGATGGAAGCAGTTCTTTTACGGTGGCGTTGACGGTGACTCCGGAGGCGTTGCGGGAATTGACCGCTTCCCCGGCCGAATCCGAAACCGGCGCGCCGGAGTTGCCGCTTCCGCGCCGGCGTTCGAACGCGTCCGGTACGCCAGCGCCCGAACCCGCGCTGGAAAACACGTCGCCTTCCGACGACGTTCCCACTTTACCGATTGAGGAGGAGGCTTCCCAATGAGAGCATTTTTTGAAACACGGACGCAGCGGGAGAAAGTCCTGATTTTGTTCATGTTGGCGGTCGGACTGCTGATTTGGACGAGTTTTTTTACCGACCGCTATTCGGCGTTGATGCAGGAGCGGCGGGTGTTGAATCAGACGCTGGAAGAGCAGCGGGTTTGGCTTGGCGAAAGCGAGGCGATCCGGGCGAACGTGGAATTCGGGATGCAGAACCTGGATCCGGCGCGGACGCTCAACGCGACGCAGCTTTCAGGCGAGGCCGGGGCGCTGGCGCGGGCAAACGGTTTGAGTCCCGCGATCACCACGCCGCGAACCGAGCAGGGCGACATTTTCTCCTACAACACCCTCACGGTAACGGCCGGCAAGGCGGAACTTCCCGCGCTCATCAATTTCACCAACGCGTTGCAGGAACGCGCTCCTTATATCGGGATCGAGCAGGTAATTATCACTGCCGACCGGAATAATCCGATGTTGCTCGACGCCCGTTACGACATCTCCTCCGTGGTGGTGAATCCCTGAATTTTCTTCCAACCGTATCAGATTTTCAATAGGCAGACCTCAACCTTCAGCTGAACCTAGCATGCCGATCAACCTTCGCAGAATTCGCAAAAGCATTCCGATCCTCCTTCTCCTTTCCGCTCCGGCATGGCTTTTTGCCCAGGAAAACCAAACTCCCTCCGCGGCCGAAATCGACGCCGGCGAGCGGCTGGTGCTTCGGGACGAGTCGATCGATCAGGTGTTGGCGCTCCTCGAACGTCTCACCGGACGCGCGATCATCCGTCCGCAGGCGTTGCCGACACCGACGTTTACTTTTACGAGTCAGCGGCCGATGACGCGCGACGAGATGATCATGGCGATCCAGAGCATGTTGAGCATCAACGGAATCGGCGTGTCTCCGATGGGCGATTCGTTTTTGCGGGTGGTGCCGTTGCAGCAGATTCGCCAGCAAGCGCCGGAGTTTTTGTCGGAACCGGCGTCGAATTTGCCGCCGAGCGGGCGGGTGGTGAGCCGGTTGCTGGAGCTGAATTTTTTGCGGATTCCGGAAGTGCAGGCGCAGTTGAATCTGCTGTTGAGTCAGCCGGGCGGTTCGATGATTCCGTTCGAGAAATCGAATTCGGTGCTGGTGACCGACACGATCAGCAACATTCAGGCGATGGAGCAATTGCTGGCGCGGGTGGACGTGCCGGCGCTGCCGAAGACGGAAACGAAGTTTTTCCCGATTCGCTATGGGCAAGCCGGGGAAATCGTCAGTCAGATTCAGGCGTTCGCTTCGGGGCCGGGCGGTTTGGAGCTCGGTTCGGGAACGGTTTTGACGGCGGATGAGCGGACGAATCAGGTGATCGTCGTGGCGGATCCGCGCCAGATGGTGTTTTTCGAGAATTTTATCACCAAACTCGACATCCAGGCGGAGTTGATGACCCGGAACGAGGTTTTGTATTTGAAGCACGCACACGCGCCGGATGTGGCGAGTTTGTTGACGCAACTGGTGACCGGGAGCCGGACCGGAAGCAGTTCGGGCGTGGGATCGGGAAGCCGGACGACGACTGGGCGAAACACGGGAGGCGGCGGCGCCGGAAGCCGTTTGGGAAATCAACGCCAGCAATCCAACCAGCAGGGGCAGCGCCAGCAATCGGGCGGGCGGCAGCAGCAGCAAAATCAGCGAAACCGGATGCCGGTGATTCCGGGCGCGAACGTGAACGCGCAGCAGGCGGATGTGAACGCGCTGCAAGAAGAGGGCGGAACCAGTGGCGGCAGCGTCGCGGAAGCGGTGCAATCGGTTTTGGGTGAAGCGGCGGAAACGGATTTCAGCGAGACGTTGACGATTCTCGCGGACGAACGGAGCAACGCGATCATCATCTCCGGAACGAAACAGGATATCGCGATGGTGACGGATTTGATTGAGAAAATCGACGTCATCCTTTCGCAGGTTCGGATCGAAGTCTTTATCGCGGAAGTGACTTTGAGCGAAAACCAAGGCCGCGGGATCGACGAGCTGAACCTCACTTACAGCGAAAGCGAGGACCAACTCAGTTTCGGGGCGAGCGGTCCGGGCTGGGAAATCGGCCGCAGCGCGGAGCTGGATTGGAATGTGATTTTAGGACAAGCGGCGTCGAATTCGAACGTGGAAGTGCTTTCGGTGCCGGCGGTGGTGACCACGCACAATCAGGAGGCGACGATTCTGGTCGGCGAACGGCGACCGATCATCACCGGAACCTTGAGCGACGGACAATTCAGCGGAAGCACGATCCGGTCGCAGATTTCCTACGAGAACATCGGGATCGAGTTGATCGTTTTGCCGCTGATCGGGGCGGACGGGACGATCCAGTTGGAAATCGACCAGAAAGTGGACGACATCGTGGATAACGTGGTGATCGACGGAAACTCGCAACCGGTGATCGGAACGCGTCACGCGACTTCCTTCGTGACCGTGGCGGACGGCGAAACGATCATTTTGGGCGGGTTGCAGACGAACAACAGTCGCAACGACAAGAGCCGTTTGGGGATTTTGGGACAGATTCCGGTTTTGGGAAATCTCTTCACTTCCAGGAGGAGCGAATCGGTTCGCCGCGAGTTGCTGTTGTTCATTCGCCCGACGGTTCTTCCGAACACGAGAATCGCGCATGAGGACGCGCAGAAGACGATCGAGCGGCATTTGCGGGGACAGGAAAATTTGCAGGAGATGATGTACCCGTCGCCGCCGCCTCCTCCGCCCGAGCCGCCGGCGTTTTCCGACGAGGCGATGGAATTGCGAAGAGAGAGCGATGCGGTTGAAAACGCGGCGCAACGGGGTATGATCGGGGAAAACCTGAACGATCCTTCCGTGCGGAATCTCTCTCCGGAAGCGCTGGAACTCCGGGAACGGAACCGCCGGCGGCAAATGGAACAAACGACGGCGGCGGAGGAACTTCAGGCATTGCCAGGCGAAAACCGATGATTTTTACCCGCATTCCACATTCAATCCGCTTCTTTTTATTTCCCGCTCTGATAATGGCCGCGGCGGTCACGGTCGCGCATGCCAATGTGGGCGACGAGTTGATCAAGAACTCGCCGTTTTTGCCGGAAGGTTATGAGCCGCCGAAACCGCAGAATCGCACGCCGCCGCGTCCTCCGCAGAAACCGGAGGAGCGGCCGCTCGACAAACTGGAATTTCGCAGCATCGCGAAACTCAGCGGCGAAATGACGTTCAGCTTGTTCGATCCGATGGAGAAGCGCGGTTTCTGGTTGGGGGTGGACCAGTCGGAAGGCGGTTTTACGGTTTTGGAATATAAGGAGAAGGAGGATTCGGTGGTCGTGCGCCACGATGGGCGGACGCGGGTGATTCCGTTGCACGAATCCAAAGTGACGGCGCTGGCCGAAGCCCCGCCGACTCCGACTCCGCCCGGGGGCGCGCAACCGGCGGCGACGGAAGAAGCCGGAACGCCGGAAGAGCGGATGCAGAATCTGGCGGCGGAAATTCGGCGTCGCCGGGAAATCCGCCGGGCGTTGATTGAGCAAAACCAGGCGGAAAACCAGAACGCGCAAAATTGATTTTACGAAAAAACGCCGCGGGCGCTGATTCGCGGCCAAGCCAAAACGCATGCTGACTCAAGATCTTCAATCCCTGGTAAACTCCCTGAACGACGAGCAGCGCGAGACGTTGGCGGCCGCTCCGCGCGAGGATCGGGTGCGGGTGCTTTCGCAGTTGCTGGTGCGCGGGGAAAGCGAAACGCTGCAGGCGGTCGCGGAGGCGGCGGGATTGGAAGTGCGCCGGCACGATGATTTTGACGTGGGGCATTTGGGTGTTCTTCCGGCGCGGTTGATGCACGAGTATCAGTGCGTTCCGGTGAAAGGGGACGGAAACGGCGTGCTGCATCTTTCGACGGTTTGGCCGCCGGATCCGGAAATGAGCGAGTGGATTTACGCCGCTTGCGGACAGGATGTCGCGTGGAGTTTGGCGTCGCCGGAGAAGATCGGGAGTTTTATCACGACCCATCTCGGCGTTGGTTTCGACAGCTTGGAAGACAGCGACGTGGGTCTCCAGGCGGAAATGACGGCGGAGATGGAGGGGAAGGACGACGAGAACGCGGCGCTGGTACGGTTCGTAAACGACGTTGTCCAGCAAGCGGTTCACGACGGCGCGACCGATATTCATGTGGAGCCGCAGGAGGAGGCGTTGCGGATTCGTTACCGGGTGGACGGGTTGCTGATTCCGGTGCCGGTGCCGGAGAATTTGCGGCAGTTTCAGGACGCGATCATTTCGCGTTTGAAGATCATGGCGCGGCTGAACATTTCGGAGCGCCGTTTGCCGCAGGACGGACGTATCAATTTCCGGGTTGGGGAAAACGTGCTCGATATCCGTCTTTCGACGATTCCGACGATGTATGGCGAGAGCGTGAGTTTGCGTTTGCTCAACAAGAAATCGGAGGCGCTGAGTTTCGCGCAAATCGGATTTACGGCAAACGACGAGGAGCAGATCAACCATGTGTTGAAATTGCCGCACGGGATCATCCTGGTTACCGGGCCGACCGGATCGGGGAAATCGACGTCGTTGAACGCGTTTTTGCGCCGGATCAATTCGCCGGAAAAGCGGATCATCACGATCGAGGATCCGATCGAATACGAAGTGCCGGGGGTCAACCAGATGCAGGTGCGGCCGGAAATCGGACTGCGTTTCGCGGACGCGTTGCGGCACGTTTTGCGTCAGGACCCGGACGTGATCATGGTCGGGGAAATCCGCGACCGCGACACGGCGGACATCGCGATTCGGGCGTCGCTGACGGGTCACCTGGTGTTCAGCACGTTGCACACGAACGATGCGCCGGGGGGATTGACGCGTTTGGTCGACATGGGAATCGAGCCGTTTTTGGTGGCTTCGGCGGTGGAGATGATTATCGCGCAACGATTGGTGCGGCGGCTTTGTCCGGTTTGCCGGGAGAAAAAGCCGGTTTCGCCGATCGAGGTGAAGCGGAGTTTGGAGCTGTTGCAACTGGATCCGGTGGACGGGGAAGGGGTCGATCACGTGCATTTGCCGGTCGGCTGCGAGCAGTGCCGCGGACTCGGTTATCGGGGGCGATTGGGGATTTTCGAGATTTTGAAAGTAACGGAGCGGCTTCACGATCTGATTGTCGGCCGCGAATCGACCCGCGCGATCCGGAAACGGGCGATGGAAGACGGGTTGCGCAGTTTGCAATATTCCGGCTGGCAAAAGGTGGTGGCCGGGACAACGACGCTGGAGGAAGTGCTGCGGGTAACCGCCGCCGATTAACATTTTACCGAGGAATCCGTGCCGAAATTCAGCTACAGCGCCCGAGACAACGCCGGTTCCCTGGTAAGGGGAACGGTCGAAGCTTCCAGTCGAAAGGAGGCGATCCGGCAGATCATGCTCCAGCGATTGCAGCCGGTGGCGGTGCAGGAGGCGTCGGGGGCGCGGAGCCGAAACGGGAGCGCCTCGACGGCGACCGCCACCGCCGCGAAAACCGACAAGACGCGCACTCTTTTCAAGAAGGCGGAACCGGCGGCGGAGAGTTCGTCGCGGTCGGGCCGGAGGAAACCGGAAGCGGGACTGGGGCGGAAGTTGCGGCTGCCGTTTTTGCGTTCGCTTTCGGAATTGGTGGCGAGTGGAATGCCGGTGGGCGACGCGATTCGGTTGTTGGGGATTCGTTTGCAGGATCCGCAGCAGAAGGCGTTGGCGCTGGCGTTGTGGGAGCGGGTTAGCGGCGGGAAATCGATTTCGGACGCGATGGCGGATTTGCCGTCGGTTTTTGACCGGTCGACGGTTTTCCTGGTCGAATCGGGGGAGGCGACCGGGAACTTGCGGGAAATTTTGAACCGGCTGGTCGTTCATTTCGAGAACCAGAAGGAGTTGCAGAGCAAGATCATGACCGCGATGGCGTATCCGGTTTTGATCATGCTGGTGGCGCTCGGGGTGGTGTTTTTGTGCGTGTTCGTTCTGTTGCCGCGGCTGGAAACGATGTTGACGTCGCTTGGCGGGCAGATGCCGCTGTCGACGCGGATTTTGATGGCGGGGTCGGAAATGGCGATCGCTTACGGAATTTATGTGGCGGTGGGAGTCGTGCTGGCGGGGCTGGCTTGGTGGCAATGGAAGCGGACGCCGGCGGGATCGTTGAGCTGGGACCGGTTTATTCTGCGGATTCCGATTATCGGGAAATTTTTGCGGACCGCCGATGTTTTGCAGATGAGCCAGACGATGAGCGTGTTGCTGGAAAACGGGGTGACGACGGTCGAGGCGCTGCGGATGACGGAGAATGTGATCGCGAATGACGCGATCCGGGTGGGATTTGGCGAGGCGCGTCAGAAAGTGGTGGAGGGGAAAAGCATCTCGCACGCGCTGCAGGGGACCGGCCAAATGCCGCAGCTGGTGCTCGACATGTTGGCGGTCGGGGAAAACACCGGGAATATCGTTTTCAGCCTGAAGCAGCTCGGGGAGTTGTATCAGAAGGAGATCGCGAAGCAGTTGCAGGCGTTTATCGGGGTGCTTTCGGTGGGGGTTTTGTTGCTGGTGTTTTCGTTCGTCGGGTTTATCGCGTTCGCGATTATTTCGGCGGTGTTTACGATGAGCTCGAGTTTCAGCCTGTAGGGCGGGGAGCGGTGTTCTTTCGGGCGCGGGTGTCGAGGAGGAGCCACGTGGTCAAACCGGCGAGGAGGAGGAAATTCCGGGCGAGCGCGAGCGGGTAATTGGTGGCGGTTTCGCCTCCGCCGAAGCAGCCGCAGTTGATGTTGAGTCCGCGAGCCCAGGCCGAGGCGATCGCAATCGTGAACACGAGGGTCATCAGCAGCAGGAGAATGGCACCAGCGGGTCTGCGGCCGAGCAGCGCGGCACCGGAGAGGATTTCCAGCCACGGGAGGTAAACCGCGAGCGCACCGGCGGCGGAGAACGGGACGAGTTGGTAGTTGGAGATATCGATTTGGAAGGCGGCCGGATCCAGGAGCTTTTGGGTGCCCGCATAAATGAAGAGGCCGCCGATGACCAGGCCGAGAAGGAAGCGGAAAATTTTCATTGTTGCGCCTCCCATTCCGGGAATCCGCCTTTGAGGACGTGGATTTCGGCGTCGTCTCCGA
>CAZJCL010000075.1:0-2603 GCA_964544025.1 uncultured Opitutales bacterium
CCGTGATGAACATCCCAATCGACGATCGCGATCCGCTCCAGCCCGTGCTGCTTCCGCAAATAATTCGCCGCAATCGCTACATGATTAAAAATGCAAAATCCCATTCCGCGATCCGCCGTCGCGTGATGCCCCGGCGGACGCACCGCGCAAAACACCCGCGCCACCTCCCCCCGCATCACCGCGTCCACCGCCGCCAAAACCGCCCCGCTCGCCTCCAGCGCCACATCGTAACTGTCGATACCGAGGGCCGTGTCGCCGGTCCTCAACATCGGCTTCATATCCTCCACATCCCGAAAAACAGTGTCGTGATACCGCGCCTCGTGCGCCAACAAAACTTCCTCCACCGTCGCCGTCCGCCCCGGCAGCCGCACGATTTCCGATGGAAGCGTTGCCAGCGCCTCCCGCAACACCCGGTAACGCGCCGCCGATTCCGGATGACTCGCGCCCGTATCGTGACGCTCGTAACAAGCGTCGTAATGAACGCCGACCACTCCCCGTTTCCCGCTCATCGTTTCACCACCCGTTTCTGTTGCTGGAAATCCTCATAACGCCGCAGCACCCCGGCAACCGGAATCCGAAAATACCGCTCCGAAGCGCTCACCGGATCCGTCGTTTTTCCCCCGGCCCGCAAAAATAATTCCGCCATGGCGCGATTGTCCGGCAGCACGCTCGCCCAAAACGTTTTGATGCCCCGCTCCCGCGCCACCGCCGCCATTTCGCCAAACAACACGCTCGCCATCCCATACCGCCGCGTCGACTGATGAACCACGAACGCCACCTCCGCCGTAGTGCCGTTTTCGTCCAAATAAAACCGCCCGATCGCCCGCAACTCCCCCTTCCGGTTGAACAATCCGAGCGCCAGATCCCGTTTCGGATCGACCGCCACCAGTTTATACGCCGATTCCCCGCTCATCCGTTCCCGCCGATGACCGTATCGCTGCCGCACCGTCTCCTCGTCGTGCGAATAGAAAAAATCCTGCAAAGCCGTCATATCGCTCGGATGCAACGGCCGCAGCTGGAAGCGCCCGCATTTGAAATCGAAAACCTTCGACTCCACACCTCCCCGCGCCCCGCCCGGCATCGTAAAAAACTTGGGCAACCAACCGCGAATCCGCGCCCCCCGCAACAGATTTTCCCGGTCATCCGGATGCGCGATCTCCACCAGCCGCGCCACCCGCTCCCGAATACTGCGGCCGTAAATGCTCGCGATTCCGTATTCCGTCACCACGTGATGAATATCGCTGCGACCGGTGCTCACCCCGCTGCCCGGCTCCAAGTCCGCCACGATCCGGGAATGTTTCCCATCGTCCGAACGCGAGGTCAGCACGATCACCGGCTGCCCATCCTTGCTGCCGCCCGCGCCGCGAATAAAATCCTGCATCGACCCGACACCCCCATAAAAATGGTGACCGCTCGAATCGCGCACCACCTGCCCCGTCAAATCGATCATCCGCGCCCCGTTGATCGAGACCATCCGGTCGTTCCGCGAAATCCGCGCCGGCGCGTTCACCCAATCGCTCGGATGCAGCTCCACATCCATATTGCCGTCCAAAAACCGGTACAACTCCCGGCTGCCGATCGCGTGACTGGCGATCGATCTTCCCGGCTTGTAAGTCTTCCGCGAATTGTCCGCCACGCCGCTCCGCATCAATTCCATCAGCGAATCGTTAAACAACCCCGTGTGAATCCCCAAATTCCGGTGCTGATGAAGCGCCC
Organism: uncultured Opitutales bacterium; assembly: GCA_964544025.1. Classification (GTDB taxonomy): domain Bacteria; phylum Verrucomicrobiota; class Verrucomicrobiia; order Opitutales; family T3Sed10-336; genus CAZJCL01. Next base: position 1,717 of record CAZJCL010000075.1, read on the forward strand.
GCAAAACCGCCTCCGGACTGTTTCCCAGCCCCACCTGAATCGTCGATCCATCCTCGATCAATTGCGCCGCGTAACGCCCCAGCCGTTCATGACGCTCGTCGATCGACGCCGTTTCCGCTTCCGGCAAAGGCGCGTCGCATTCCAAGAAATAATCGATCCGCGATTTCGGCACCAAAGAATTTCCGCCCGTCCGCGGCATCTGCCGATTCACCTGCGCGATCACCAAACGGGCCGACGCCACCGCCGCCCGCACCACATCGACATTCACTCCCAGCGAACAATGTCCCGTTTCATCCGGCGGACTCACCTGCACCAGCGCCACATCCACCCGCAACGGCCCCTCCCGAAACAACCGCGGCACCACCGACATTGGACAAGGCGTGTAATCCGCCTGCCCCCGATTCACCGCGTCGCTCACATCCGGACTCAGAAAAAACGCGTTCGTCCGCAATACCGACTCATATTCCGCCGCAATCCACGGCGTCTCCCCCACCACATGCGCATGAACCAGCTCCAAATCCTTCAACCGATCAGCCCCCGCCAACAGCGAACGGATCAACAACTGCGGCACCGACGCACCGCCGCCGATGAACACCCGGCTTCCCGGGCGTATCAACTTCGGCCAATCGTTCGCATCCAACGGTTTCACAACACACAAAACTGCCACACCCGCCCGCAGAAGTCAGACCCAAAAAAGAAAGCCCTCCATTTCAAACTCGACGCCACCGCCGCTCCTTCGCCTTAATCCAGCCATGAGGCGAGCGCTCTTACTCGGTTTAGGATTTCTGTTTTCTGCCGCCACCGGAAACCCCGAATCGCAACGTTTCCAATTCGCCGAACCCCACATGGGCACGATGGTTCGCATCACCACGTTCGCCCCCGATTCC
>CAZJCL010000075.1:2703-10858 GCA_964544025.1 uncultured Opitutales bacterium
AAACCACCGGCTTCCGCAACATCACCCTCGATCCCCGCTGCCAAACCGCCACGTTGCACACCTCCGGAATGAAGCTCGATCTCGGCGGAATCGCCAAAGGCTACGCGGCCGCCGAAATGCTGCAAATTCTCCGCGACGCCGGTTTACCCCGCTCGCTGGTCGCCGTCAGCGGAGATCTCGCGATCGGCGATCCGCCGCCCAACCGCGAAGGCTGGCGCGTCGGCATCGCTTCCGTCGACTCCACCGAAATCGAACAAACCCTGCTCCTCCGCAATCTCTCCGTTTCCACCTCCGGCGACACAGAACAATTCGTCGAAATCGACGGCACCCGCTACTCCCACATTCTCGATCCCCGCACCGGAATCGGCCTCACACAACGGATTTCCGTGACAACCATCGCTTCCGACGGAGCCACGGCGGATGCTCTGGCCACCGCCGTCAGCGTCCTCGGAATCAAAAAAGGACTTGCCCTGATCGAACAATTCCCCGGCACCGAAGCGTTGATTCTGATCGCCGCGCCGGACGGAAAACGGGCCTTCCCCTCGCCCGAATTTCCCGCCCCGCCACGGTAAAAACGCTCCGATTTCCGTCGCCGCGCCCGATTCCCTCAAGCCGGCGAAACCGCCGAAAACTTCCGCGCCAAAACCGTCGTTCCCGGTTTCGCCACCTCGAACGCCGGCATCGCACCGAATTCGAACGCGTCCGGCCCCAGTTTCATGTCCGCGTTCAAAACCTCTTCGCGCGTCAACTCCAGTCCCGTATAAGCCGCCTCGCGACCCAAAATCGCGGTCAACGTGCTTTCCGTCACCGATTCCGTGTCGTTGATCGGCTGCTTGTTCCGGATGCTCGCCACCATATCGCGGTGCGTTTGCACGTAAGGATTATTCCCCGCGCTCGTGTGCCGAAGAATCGTTTTCCCATCGTGACTCGCGACGTGCGAATTCCCCGGATTGATGTCCGCGACTCCCTCGGCTCCGACGAACCGGTTCGCCACGCGGCTCGCCACGCCTTTCATTTGCCGGCAAGTCGCGCTCACCCGGGCCCCGTTCGGATACACATATTCCACGTTGAAATGGTCGTAAATGTGGCCGTAGCTCGGATCCGTCCGGACCAGTCGGCCGCCCGTGGCGATCGCGCGTTCCGGCCGCGCCTGAAACGCCCAATCCAGAGCGTCGATGTTGTGGATAAATTGCTCCACCAAATGATCCCCGGAAGCCCAGGTAAAATAATACCAGTTACGGCACTGCCACTCCAGATCGCTCATTCCCGGCTGCCGCTCCCGCAGCCAAACCGGCCCGGTCATATAATACGCCTGCGCCGCCACCAGATTCCCGATCGCTCCGGAATGCACCGCGTTCATCGCCTCCACATAACTCGGCTGACGGCGATATTGCGTTCCCGCCACCATCGAAAGCCCCTTCTTTTTCCCTTCCTCGCCCGCTTTCAACATCTCCCGAACACCCGCCGAATCCGTGGCAACCGGTTTTTCGATAAACATGTGGAGATTGCGATCCACCGCCGCCCGCACATGCAACGGCCGAAATCCCGGAGGCGTCGCCAAAATCACGTAATCCACGCCGCTCTCCATTACCCCGATATGATTATCGAAACCGGTAAAACAGCGGTCGTCGCTCACGTTCACCCGTCCCGCCCATCCTTCCTGCTCGGCCGCGTGCTTCGTCAGCGTATCGCGCGAGCTCTGGAGCCGGTCGGCGAAAAGATCTCCCATCGCGTAAATCTCCACCGCCGGATCCGCGTTCAAAGCGTTGTTCGCCGCGCCGGTCCCGCGTCCGCCACAACCGATCACGCCGACCCGGATCCGGTCCGAACCCGCCGCGTAGGCGAAATTGGTCGAACCGAGCAGCCCGGCTCCAAGACCGGCCAGTCCTAAAGCAGCCGTACGTTTTACGAAGTCACGCCGCGTGACACCAGGATTGGGAGTGTTTTTATTTTCCATGAAATTTCTGAGGCTTTGGGTGGGATTGAGGAAACGAAACATCCAACATTCGTTTCGCCCCGATGCTCAACAAACCGCCCGCTCCCTTCAATGCTAAAAATCCGCCCGCAAACCGCCCGCCCCGCTACCGATAAATTGCCCCGCTCAAGAATCCGCCCGCCCCAGCTCAAACCAAAAACGCGTCCCCCGGCCCACCTCCGATTCCAGTCCCAAATCGCCGCCCATCCGCTCGATCGCTTTCTGAACGATCGCCAAACCGATCCCCGTTCCCTCAAAATTTCCGTGACTGTGAACCCGCTCGAACATCCGGAAAACCTTGTCGTGCTGCTCCGCCGGGATTCCGATTCCGTTGTCCTCGATCCAAACCCGCACGCGATCGCCCCGCGTTTCCGCCCGAACCACCACCCGCGGTTTTCGCTCCGGCGGAACGAATTTCACCGCGTTCCCCAGCAGATTCGCCAGACATTGCGAAAGCAGACTTTCCTGGCCGATCACGGCGGGAAGCGGCGACGCGATTTCCAGAGTCGCGGCCGGTTCCTGGAGTCCCGGCATCTGCTCCTTGAGCTCGCGAACCAAATCCTCCAACTCGATCCGGCTGACAACCAATTCCGCGCGCGAAACCCGGCTATAAGTAAGCACATCCAAAATCAACCGGTCCAATCGCTTCCCCGCCGCCACGATTCGTTGAATATAGCTTTGACCGGTATCGTCCAATCGGTCGCTAAACTCCTCCTCCAATATCTGCGCGTAACCTTGCATCGCCCGCAGCGGCGCCCGCAAATCGTGCGAGATGCTGTAAGAAAAAACCTCCAGTTCCGACACCGTTTTCTGCAACTGCGTCGTCCGCTCCTCGACCATTTGCTCCAAAACCTCCTCCGAACGTTTCCGCTCCGTCAGATCCCAAACCACTTTCGCGAACTCCCGAAACGAGCCTTCCGCGTCCGCCACCGGTCGCACCGCCGAACTCGCGAAAAAGAAGCTGCCGTCTTTCCGCACCAGCCAACGCTCGTCCATCCGCGATCCCGTTTCCTCCGCGATCCGTCTCTCTTCCTCCGGCACTCCCGCCGCCAAATCGTCCGCGCTGAACAACTCCGCCACGTTCCGCCCCAAAATCTCCTCCTCCGAAAACCCGAAAATCTTCTCCGCGCCCGGATTCCAATGAATAATCTGACCGTCCCGATCGAACGTGAAAATCGCGAGATCCTTGGCGCTCTCGAAAATCAACCGGAAACGGCTCTCGCTCCGCGCCAGCGCCCGCTCGGTTTGACGCCGCTCGCGTTCCGCCTCCGTCTTCGCCGTCACGTCCCGGAAAACCAAAACCACTCCCTTCAATTTCCCCTGCGGATCCCGGATCGGCGCCGCGCTATCCTCGATCGATTTTTCCTCCCGCGCCGGTCCGAGCAAAACCGTGTGCGACGAAAACCGCGTCGCCGAATCCGTCGCCAAAACGCCTTCCACCGGATTCGGCAGCGGTTCATGCGTCTCGTCGTGAACGATCCGGAACCGCTCCGTCAACGATTTTCCCCGCGCCTCCGACTCCTTCCATTTCGTCAACTCCTCCGCCACCGCGTTCATGAAAACGATCCTCCCGCGATCGTCCGTCGCGATCACCGCGTCGCCGATGCTGGCCAGCGTCACATGATATTCCTCGCGCTGCGAAACCGCCTGCTGCCGCGCCGTCTCCGCCCCGGCCACCGCCCGCGCCAAAGCCCGCGTGATTCCGAAAAACGCGACGCTCAACAACACCCCGCCCAACAAAATAAACCGTCCCCAATTCTGACTGGAAGTGGCCTCAAAGGCCGGCGTGGAAGCCAGTGACAACGTCCACCGGTGCCCCTCGACCAAAAGCGGAAGCGTTTGCTCCATCAGCGGTTTCTTCGCCTTCGGCACCGGCGAACGATGCAACAGGTTTTCCTCGTTCGTCCCGACCCCATCGAATACCTCGAAATGAATCCGCGGCTGCGCCCGCCTCTCGAAAATTCCGGCGAAAAGATCGTCCGTCCGGAACGGACTGTAGAAAAAACCCAAAAGTTTCTCCCTCCGCTCCTCCACCGTCTCCGGCAGCTTTCCGCCTTCGTAAACCGGCGCGTAAATCAAAAATCCCGCCTGCACATCCTCGTCGATTTCCTGCACCAGCGTCACCTTTCCCGAAGCCGCCAGCATTCCCGTATCCCGCGCCAAACTCATCGCTTTATTCCGCACCGGATCGCTGAACATGTCGTAACCGATCGCCTCCTGATTCCGTTTGTCCGAAGGCTGCAGATGGACGATCGGATAATACACCTCGCGCTCGCCTGGAGGAATAATCGCAAAGTTCGAAGCTCCCCGCGCCAACTCCCGCCGCATTATTTCGTCCACCTCTTCCGGAAGCACTTGTTCGGCGAAACCGACCCCTTGAATTCCCGGATAAAATTCGTCCAACATCAGACGATCGACGAATTGATTGAACTCCTCGTGATCCAACTCCCCCGAAATCGACATCATCGCCGCGCCGCTCCGCAGAATCCCCGCGTAAACCGCGATCCGCTCATGAATCGCGTCCCTCGTCTCCTGCACCGCGTTTTCAAAACGGGCCTCGTCGCGCGCTCTCCCGGCGGAAACCGCGCGAAAACCCACCGCCGCCGTCGCGAGCAGCGACAGAACCAGCACCGCCACCGGTGCCCAGCGCAAAAGCATCTGCCGATTTCGGCCCGGCCTGCCCAATTGTGAAAACACCGGCTTCATCGTAGGCAACCCGCGAGACCTTGCCAAGCCCGCAACGAACGAACCCGCACCGAAACCCGAAACCGCCGCCGCCGCCGCCCGCGCTCCGCCCGTTTTCCCATTTTCGGCTTTGCACTCGCTCCGGTTCACCCGTATCTTCCGGTATCCTATGTCATTGGCCAATACAGAACGAATCCTCTCGCGCGAGTGTAAGGCGGTCATGATTCCCAGCGGAGACGAGATCACGTTGCCCGAAGGGACGAGAGTGCAAATCACCCAAACCCTCGGCGGCTCCTACACCGTCATGGGAAACACCTTCGGCCTCGCACGAATCGACGGAGACGACGCCGATGCCCTCGGCGAGGAACGCCCGGAAACAACCGTGCAACCGGTCGCGGAAGGCGTGGAACCGACCGAAGCCATGGTCTTCGAACAACTCAAGCACTGCTACGACCCGGAAATCCCGGTCAACATCGTCGACCTCGGACTCGTCTACGGCTGCAAAATCGAGAAACAGGACAACGGAAAATACACCGTCGATGTCAGCATGACCCTCACCGCTCCCGGATGCGGCATGGGCCCGGCCATCGCCGCCGACGCCCGCAGCAAAATTCTCGCCCTCCCGAACATCGAAGAGGCCGAGGTCAACCTCGTTTGGGATCCACCCTGGAATCAGGAAATGATCAGCGAGGAAGGAAAAATGAAACTTGGCTTAATCTGACCGAGATGGTTCGCTAAACGGTTTTTACAAATTAGATCTACACAAAAAATGTCCGACAAAGATACCACACCAATCGGTTCCTTCGACGCCTACCTGCAACGCAAATTCCTCGACGAGCGAAAGGTTTTTCTTTGGGGCCAGGTGGATGAAGATTCCGCGAAAAGCGTCGTCGAAAAACTCCTTTATCTGGAAGCGACCGATCCCGGAAAGGATATCACCTTCTACATCGACACCCCCGGCGGCTCCATCACCTCCGGCATGGCGATTTACGACACGATCAAATTGATCAAATCCCCCGTCAAAGTCGTCGTCATGGGCATGGCCGCCAGCATGGGCTCGATCCTCCTCAGCGCGCCGAAAAAAGGAAACCGCTACCTGTATCCACATTCCCGCGTGCTGATCCACCAACCGCTCATCACCGGCCGTATGGTCGCTCCAGCCGTGGACATCAACATCCAAGCCAACGAAATGGAGCGCCTTCGCGACGAGCTCAACAACATCCTCGCCAACGCCTCCGGCCAGCCGCTTGAGAAAATCGCCCGCGACACCGACCGCGATTTTTACCTGACCGCCAAAGAAGCGATCGAATACGGCCTCGCCGACCACATCGTCGACAAGTTGTAAGCCGTTTCGCGGATTTCTTTAACAACGAAAAAGGCCTCCCCCTGCGGAGGCCTTTTCTTCGCGCCCCGCAACCTTCCCCTCCCCTTCCATTTTCAAACCGCTTCGCGAGCCGCACTTGACTTAGGCAACACGCTTTCCCACAATCCAGCTTCCAGATTCCGGCCCAATCCCGGGACGGAAAACTGCTTAAGTTCACATGAAGCCCTCTTGTTCCCTCCCTCTCCTCGCGGCCGCCATCGCGGTCGCGTTCAACGCCGCGGCACCATTGTCCGCACAAGACTCGTTTCCGCCGCATCCGACCGACGGAATCATTTTCGACATTCCGTTCAACGGTTCCGGCTCCCCCCTCAACGGATCGTCCGCCGACGCCGACGGCCGGCTCTGGGAAGCTGGCGACGTTTTCCATGACGACGGCCGAGTCCTGCGCGTCAATACCGGCGGACAGGCCGCATGGCTCCCTTTCGCTCCCGTCGAAGGCGTCGAATATACCGCCCAAGTCACGATCGATAACCCGAATCCCGACTGGATCGCGTTCGGTTTTATGTCCGGGGCAGACATCGACTGGACCCTCACCAACGGCGCGGTTCGCCACTCCAATAGCAACGGTTATGCTTGGATGCTTAGCCGCAATCATCCCACCGACGGCGACATCCAGGCCTTCGTCGGTCCCAACGTCGCTGGCGGCGGTTTTTCCGAAGAGCGCATCGATCTGAACCCCGTAGCCATCAAGATCGTCCTGAATACCATGGAGCCGATCTGGCGCGCGGAGTTTTTCGTGAACGACGTGTCGCGCGGCGTTTACTCGCTTCCGCTCGACGCCAAAACGGGAATTGGCGGAATCGGTTTTAGCCGAACCAGCCACGGCTCCGACACCACCGGCGGAACGCTCTCCAACTTTACCCTCGCCGCCTCGACCACAGCGACAATTCCACCCACGCCCCCGCCTCCGACAGTTGAAACCGGTATCGTGTATCTGGACAGTTTCGACGGAGAAGCCGGCGCGCCGCTGCACGGGGCGAGTCTCGATATCGGCGAAGCCACGTGGACAACGGGCGAGGTTTTCAAAGCCGACGGAACGGTCTCGGCGCTCGTATTACAGCAAAGCAACGGACAAGCCGCTTGGTTGCCGTTTGTTCCGCAACCCGACGCCATCTACATCGCCGAAGCCCGCATTCATAATCCCTACCAAGGTTGGGTCGCCTTCGGTTACATGCCCGCCACTTCCGCGACTTCCCCCATCTGGACGGTCACGAATCCCGGTATGCGGCACTCCAATTCCGGAGCCCATGCCTGGGCGCTGGTGCGAAACGACAATTCTGGACTTCATCAACAAATATTCAACGGTCCCAACACCGGCAATAAGCTCTTCGACGGAAACGCGGCCGACCCCGAACAGCCCGTGGATTTAAAAATCGTTCTCGATACCACCGCCTCGGTCTGGACCGCCAATTACTACATCAACGGCAAGCACCTGACCGGCCCGCATCCGCTTCCCGCATCGGCGAACCCCGGCTCCGTCTCGGCGATCGGCGGCATCGGCTTCAGCCGCAGCAACACCAGTGTCGCCGGCACCGACGCCACCATTTCCCATTTCAGCCTGAAAGCGCTCGCCGGAGACGCCGCCCGCAGCTTCGTCTTGGTAGACTTCAATATCGAACCCGCCGAAGGAAGCCTCCTCCTCACCTGGGGCTCCGAAGAAGGCATGACCTACCGCGTCGAATCGAGCGACGATCTCCTCGATTGGGAACCCATCGAATCCGGCATCGCCGCAACCGGCGAAACGACCACCTACGAAGCATCCGCTCCAAGCACGACCAGCGGCGACCGCGCATTCTTCCGCGTCGTCATGGAACTATAACTCCAAACGCCCAAGGAACCACGCGTAGCATCAGACCTTGTCTGATGACGTTGCGCCTCCGAAACCCCTATTCCGCCCACAAAAAAGCCGGGGCCGACACACGCCCCCGGCTTTTCTCGCCGCGATTCTTACTGCCAAAATTCCCCAGCTCAATCCCGTCCGCTCAGCGCCATCACGATGCGCAGCACATACCAGAACAAAAGCGCAACGCTCGCAAACAGCGCCAGAGAAGCCGCCACATGCTGCTCCTCGTTGTAGTGGTGAAGGATGTTCGAGGTCGTGTAGAGAATGC
>CAZJCL010000076.1:0-10782 GCA_964544025.1 uncultured Opitutales bacterium
GGGGGCGTGGGCGTCGGCGGCTTGACGGGCGGTCATCGGCGAAGCGCCGATGCTACGGGGAGGGGCGATGCGGGGGGAGTTGGGGCGTTATGGGGGAAGTCATCGGCGAAGGGTTGAGGCTGCGGGGGCGATGGGTGGCGGTTGAGAGTTGCGCGTTGCGTGTGGGGGCGGGAGGGGGCAGTATTGGGGTCGGTAACACGAGTTTTTTGCCGTTATGTTGGAGAAAATCAGAGAGATTGCTATTTGCGCCGGAGAAGAGATTCTGCGGTTTTACGGGCGGCCGCACGCGGTCGATTACAAGGCGGACGATTCGCCTTTGACGTTGGCGGACCGGGCGGCGCATGAACTGATTTGTGCGAGGTTGGGAGAAATGTATCCGGATATTCCGGTGGTTTCGGAGGAGGCGGAGGTTCCGGATTTCGAGACGCGGAAGGGGTGGGAGCGTTTTTGGCTGGTGGATCCGTTGGACGGGACGAAGGAGTTTATCAAGCGGACAGGAGAGTTTACGGTGAACATCGCGCTGGTGGTGAACGGGAGGCCGCAACTCGGGGTGGTTTACGTTCCGGTGAGCGGTTTGACTTATTTGGCGGAGACATCGGTGGGAGCGTTTCGGCAGGAGCGGGAGGGGGAGAGGGAAGCGATTCGGACGAGACAGGTTTTGGAGGGGGCGCGGTTGACGGTGGTGGCCAGTCGCGATCACGCGGGGCCGGCGGTGAAGGAGTTGTTTGAGCGGTTTCCGGACGCGGAGACGCGGAGCATGGGGAGCTCGCTGAAGTTTTGTTTGGTGGCGGAAGGGGCGGCGGATATTTATCTGCGGGATGTGCCGACGATGGAGTGGGATACGGCGGCGGCGCAATGCGTGGTGGAATGCGCGGGCGGAATCGTTCGGACGTTGGGGACGCGGGATCGGCTCGTTTATAACAAGAAGGATATTCGGAATCCGGGTTTGTTGACGTTGGGAATGGTGGATTTTCCGTGGGAGATTCCGGGGGATAATGGGTGAGGATAGGGTGGAGGGATGAAGACGGTTTTGCAGGTTCGGGTGGTGCCGAATGCGCGGAGGAATGAGGTGGTGGGGGCGTATGCGGAGGGGGTGAAAATCAAGTTGAACGCGCCGCCGGTGGATGGGAAGGCGAATGAGACGCTGATTCAATTTTTAGCGGCGAAGTTGGGTTGTCCGGCGAAAGCGATCGCGATCAAGTCGGGCGCGAAGTCGAGATCGAAGTTGGTGGAGATCGAGGGGATGGAGGAGGAAACGGTGCGGGAGAAATTGATGGGGTGAATGGAGGCCGGGAGGCTTGACTCGGAAGCGGAGGGTGTCAAACAGGAGCGGTTCTTTCGCGTTATTAAACCTCCAATACACTATGTCTACCCGGCTCCGCTTTCTTTGTTTGTTGCTTAACTTCTGCGTTCGGTTTCGTGAGATTTGCCGCTGTTTTTTCGGACGCGCGGTTTTGGTTTTGGCGTTGTGGATCGGTGCGGGTGTGCCGGTTTCCGGGGTGGACGGGGACTTTTCGGAACCGTTGGCGGAGTTGACGGGGCAGGCGTCGGGGCTGGCTCGGATCATGCCGGAACTTGCGGTGGATGGGCGCACGATGGCGTTGGCGAATCATTCGGGGACGGTGGCGGTGTATGTGTTGGAGGAGGCGGAGCCAATTTGGAAGCGGGAGGCGATTCATAATTTGAATGGGATTTACCCGAAGGTTTCTCTCGCGCTGGCGGGAGATTTGCTGGTGATCGGGCGAGAGGAAGCGGGGAGAACTTTTGGCGGTAGTACCGCCGGGGCTGTTTCCATTCATAAACGAAACGAAGGCGGCGCGAACCAGTGGGGTGAGGTTCAGCTTCTGGAGGATTGGAAAAACAGATATCCTTATTACTTCGGATCGGCTGTGGCCACCGATGGGAAAACGATCGCGGTTCGCCATCTCACCGAAGTGGTTCTGTTTCGGGAACGAATGGATTCGCACGGGGGAATTCGCTGGATGGAGGAGGCGCGGATTTCCAACGCGTCGAATGCTTCCGATAGGAGTATCGATGTTAGCGGAAATCATTTGGCGATTCTTCGTTCCAATAATTGTTATCTTTATCTTCGGGATGTTTCGGAAGGGAGTCCGCGCTGGAGGTCAGTGAGAACTTTGTCGGCGCCTTACGCTACGGCGGTCGCGATTCATGGCGACACGGTGGTGTTCAACGGTGAGGTGAATCGTGCGGCAGCGGTTAGCGTGGCTCGATTCAATTCGCAGAACAACAGTTGGGGCGCGGCGGAAACGCTTGTTGTTCCGGGCGGTGGTTCGGATTCGAGCTTTGGCGTTTCGCTGGATGTTTACGGGAATACTTTGGCGGTCGGTGCCGACGGAGCGGATGGCGGGAACGGGCGGGTTTATCTTTTTCGGCGAGTCGGTGAGGGCGCGGCGTTCGCGCACGTGGAAACGGTGGCGAGTGGCCGGTCGGACGGGGAGCGTTTGGGGCAAAGGGTGGGGTTGGCGGAGGGATTTTTGGTGGCGCTGGGGCCTTTGGCGGCGGACGGGACGGGGTGGAGCGGGATCGCTTACGGGCGGAGGGTTCAACCCGACCGGCCGGTGATATTGATGCAGCCGGAGTCGGTTTCGGTGAAGGCGGGCGAGCCGTTTGTTCTTCGGACGGAAGCGAGCGGTCCGGCGCCGGTGGATTTCCGGTGGTATCGGAATTCGCTGTTGATCGCGGAGACGGACGTGCCGTTTTTCGAGCGGGCGGAGGCGTCGGCGGGAGATGAGGGGAGTTATTTCGTGGAAGCCGTGGCGGAAACCGGGGTGGCGAGGAGCGGGAATTTTTCGGTTAGCGTTCAACAGGAGCCGCCGTCGGTGACGGTGACTCCGGGGCCGGTGTATATCGCGGCGGGCGGTTTGCTGGAGTTGGCGCCGGAGGTGACCGGCGGTTTTTTGGCGGCGTATCAATGGCATAAGGACGGAGCGCGATTAGAGGGAGAGCAGGGGCGAGTATTGACGATCGCGGCGGCGGCGGAGGAGGATAGCGGAACGTATCGGTTGCGAATCGCCAACAGGACAGGGGATGCGTGGAGCGAGGAGATTCCGGTTTTTGTCGCGGAGAGCGCGCCGACGATTCTCAGGCAAACGAGCGCGCAGAACGTCAAGGAGGGAGAGCCGGTTTTGCTGTTTGTCGAGGTTCACGGTTCGGAGCCGTTGAGTTTCGCGTGGAGCCGGAATGGGCAGGCGGTTCCGAATGGCGGGTCGGCGCGGCTGCTGCTCGACGATCCGCGAGTCGGAATCGATGATGGGGTTTATCGGGTGACGGTTTCGAACGCGTTTGGGGAGACGATTTCGCGGGAGATGCCGCTCACCGTGCGTCGTCCGGTTCCGCTGCCGATCCGGGCGGGACAGCGGGCTCAGGTGTCGGGTTCGGGGATTTCTTACGATTTGTATTTACCGACGACTTACGATCCGCAGGGGAAAGCACTTCCGATTTTGGTTACGTTTTCGCCGAGCGGGGGAGGGATGGTGGGGCATTTTCAGGGGGTTGCCGGCGGGAGGCAGATGATTATTGTCGGGGCGATCGCTCCGCGGAATGGCACGGGGTGGGAAGATTATAGCGGTTACATGCATTCGCTGGCGAACGATCTTCGGGAGCGGGTGAATTTCGATCCGAACCTGTTTTTCCTGGCGGGATTTTCGGGAGGAGGTTGGGCGGCTTTCGATTATTCGAAATCGAATCATCCGCATGTCGCGGGCGTTTTTTCGATGGAAGGTTGGATGGGGGATCAATACAGCGCGCAGGATCGATATCAGGAAAATTTGCTGGTGGCGCGGAGTTATGCGGCGTTGGCGGAACATTATTCGCGTTCCGGCGACGCGCGTTATCTGTTGCCCCTGAACGGAATCATTCGGGATTGGGTACATACTGGCGGGCATGTTTCCGCGCCGCCTCCGACGCAATCGCGGGCGTTGGCGTGGTTGTTGAGCGAACGCGCCAGGAGCCCGATGGATACGCGGGAGGAAGCGAAATTGCAGGAGGCGGAATGGAGGGCGCAGGTTTCGGCGGGGCGGGCGGATGAAGTTATTACGGAATGTCTGGATGTTTTTCTTCGGCGGCCGAGAACGTGGATCGCGAACAGTGCCCGGGTGGTGATGGATGAAGCGTTTGCGACGACGGAAGCGGATTTGCGTGTGCGTGAGCAGCCGCGTCAGGGGGACGATTTGGCGGCGGATTATCTTTTCTTTTACGCGTATGGCGCGGAGCAGTCGGGTTCGCGGCGGAACGCCTGGAACGCGCTTCAGGTGAGGAAAGGGTTGCTGGAAAGCAGTCAGGACCGGACGGAGGAGGTGCTGGCGTTGTTCGCCAAGCTTCCGCCCTACGCGGCTCCGGCGCGGCCGTATTCGGTTTGGCGGGACGACCGGTTGAGGAATTTTCCGGTGGATTCGCGCGAGCCGGGAAGCGATGCGAACGGCGATGGAGTCGCGAATCTGATGGAGTACGCGTTTGGATTCAATCCGGGGGTGAACAATGCCGCGGTCGCGAATCCCGCGGTGAATTTCGGTGGAGAATCGGGAGAGGCGGCGGTTCGGTTTTGGCAGTCGGAATTTGCTTGGGGGATTCGGCAATCGCTGGAGGTTTCGCCGGATCTTCGGAATTGGTTTCCGGTGGATCTGCAAACGAGATTTCTCGGGGAGAGGCGCGGCGAGGCGAATCGTTTTGAGGCGGCGCTTCCGGTTCCGGCGGAGGGGAAACTTTTTGTGAGACAGCGGGTGGAGCTTCCGGTGGAGAATTGAGGCGAGCGGAGTTTCGGTCCGCTCGCCTGTTTCAGGTTTCGCGGGGTTTCGCGTTACTGCTTTACCCAGCGAACTCCGTCCGCGACCACGACGTAACCGGCGCCGGTCCAGCAGGAGAGCTGGACTTGGCGGCTGCCGGAGCTGAAGTGGTAGGTTCCGAGGGAGACCCACTTTCCGCCGTCGTTTTGCTGGTTGCGCTGAACCACGGTGCTTCCGTTGCTGTGATGGACGATGAACGGAGCGGTGGTCGATCGGTTGGTTCCTTCGGTCCAGCGGGCTTCGACACGCCAGTTCCCCGAGCTGGGGAGGCTGGCGGTCCAGGTGGCGGCGTCGCTGATGGCGGTGGTGCTGCGCCAGCGGTAGTTGCTGCCGAGTTTTTGGGTGCCGAAGGTAGACGTCGCCCAGTTGGCGGATGCATTGAACCCGGACTGGTGATTGTCTACCGTGACCACCGTGGTGCCGAAAGTCGGCGTGACTCCGTAGACGTCGCAGATCGCTGAATACAGCGAGCGGGCGACGTTTTCGCGGCCGGTGGTGGTGTTATGGATGTTTTGGTTTTCCCAGCTGTTGGTGTGGAAGTAGTATTCCGGCAGGGAAGTTGCCATGTTCGTATTTCGCACCATTCCGAAGTGAAAACCGCGACCGGCGTCGAGGCATTCCTTGGTGGAACGGTTGTCGTTGTGCACCATGTTCAGCGCGCGAATCCGGAGGCGATCAGCGAGCGTTTTGCTGGCGGTGGGGCTCGGGTTGAGCGAGCACCAATAGGTCTCGATGCCGTTGGCGGCGGGAGTCGCCGCGTTACTGTGGAGGCTGACGGCGCGATGGACGTTGTTGGAGTTGAGGATATTCGTTCGCGTGGCGAGCGAGGGATCCGTTCCGGTGGTGCGGGTCATCACGACGGTGGCGCCTTTGTTTTGCAGGTGAGTTCGCGCACGGAGCGCGGCGTCGAGCACCCACGTTCCTTCGGCGATGACAACGCCGGCGTTTACTCCCGCGCCGTGTCCGGGATCGAGTCCGATTTTTCTCCCGGTGAGCGCCGCGCTTTCCGGGACCAGAACGCCTGCCGTTGTCAGCAGGGTAAGGAGCGCGGTGGCGCTCCTGAGCATCCTATTACCGTGTCGGTATTTCATTTGCTTTCTGTTTTGGGTTTGTTTGAACGGGCCACGCGGAAGGTGAGGATTTCTCCGTCGGCGGTGCCGGCGATGATTTGCTCGCCGTCCGGGGCCCAAGAGGCGTTGGTGATAATGGTGTCGCCAAAGGTGAGGCGTTGGCGGGTTTCGCCCGTGGCATCGACGACGAAAAGGGCGGATTGGAGGATGCGGTGGCCGTCGTCGCTGCTGATGTCGTAGAGCAGCAGTTTTCCGTCGGGGGACCAGCTGAGATTCGCGCCTTCGCCGATGTCGATTTCCGTGCCGGTGTCGAGATTGACGATGAGGGCGCTGTCGGTGTTTCCGGAAAGGTAGGCGACGCGGCGGCCGTCTGGCGAAGTGGCTTCTCCGCCAGTGGCTTCGGGATCGCTGGACAATGGCATGACCTCATCGAGGCCGACGTGGTAGTAGGAAACTTGTCCGGCGTCGGCGAAGGCGAAACCTTCGTCGCGATCGTGCAGCGGGATTTGCGTGGCGGCGGGATTGATCGGGCGGGCGAGGACCTGGGCGTCGCGGCGGATGAAGAGCATGTCTTCGTCGCGGCTCAGCCAGGGCGGGTAGATGTCTTCGTTTTCGCCTTGGTAGACGATTTCCTCGGTGCCGGTTTCGAGATTGTGGCGGAAGATGGTGAAGCCGGTGATGACGCCGTTTTTGTCGACTTGGGCGGTGCGGTAAACGAGGTGTCCGTCTTTGGTGGTGACGGGGCGCCATCCGGCCATGAATCCGTCGGTGATTTGCCGCAAACCGGTGCCGTCGGAATTGGCGACCCAGAGGCCGTTGTAGCTTTCGCCGGAGAGGATAATGTGTTTTCCGTCGGCGGCGAATCGGGGTGCCATGAACGGTCCGGAAAGCAATGTTTCTTGCGAGAGGATTTGGAGGAGCGGTTCGCCGGCGGATTCCGGTTCGGCGGTTTCTTGCAGGATTTTGGAGAGGCGGGGTTCGCCGTGGACGTGGTCGCCGAATCCGTGATCGGTTTCTTCGTGGGCGTGCGGGTTTGCGGCGATTGTTGGGAGAGGCGGTTTTTCGGGGACGCGGTCGGGAAGGAGGAAGTAAACGAGGAGGATGGCGGCGACGGTGCCGGTGGAGGCGAAGAGGGTTTTCTTTCGGGTCATGGTATTCAGATTTTGGTGGCACGAAATCCACGAGGCGGTAGCGCGCGATCGTCCGTTGGATGCCGTGTGGCGGGGGCTGGAGGTTTCGCGGGATAACGTCTGGGATCTAACGATCAATTACATCGTTCGCAACGGAGAGTGTCAACGCCGGCGGGATGAGGTGAAATCTTCAATTTTTTGTTTCCTGGGCTCCGGGAAAGGCTGAGGTTTGGGATGCGGTTGTTTGTTGTTGGTCTTGTCTTGAAAGAGGGGCGGTTTTTGAGCGATGGTCGGTGATGGCTGGAAAGGGATCTGGATCGGTTTTGCGGGAGAGGTTGATGGAGTTGGAGCCGGGTTATGTTTTGGCGGGAGCGCCGTCGGTCGCAGTTGTGCAGGGGGATATTCTGCTGCGGATGGGGGCGTTGAAGTCGTTTGAATGGAAGGAATCGGGGGAGACTTTGCATGTGCATTTCGAGGAGCGGGGGGAGGAGTTTCTGGTGCGGATGCGGTGGGGGGCGGAGGAAGGTTTGAGCATTGCCTGCACCTGTTTTCCGGGCGGGAAAGTTTGCCGTCACGCGGTGGCGGCGGTGCAGGGGATTCAGGCGGTGGTGAAGGGGAAGTTTCCGGCGTCGTCGTTGTTTACGGATTCGACGGTGTGGGAGGAGCTGGCGGCGCAGTTTCTGGGGGAGAAGGTGGCGATGGTGGAGCCGGACACTTTGCTGGCGCATATCGTGGTGGATTTCGACGCGGTTTCGCGGCAGCGGTTGCGATTTTCGCGGATCGGCGACCGGTCGGATTTCTATAGGAGTGTCACGCCGGCGGAACTGGAGCGGATCACGTTGATGTGGCTTCCGATGGAGGACCGGGAGGCGGCTTTCGCGAATTGGCTGGGCGACAAAAAGGGATCGATTTACGGGGTCAAGGTTGTGAGGGACGGGGAGGCCGAGGAGGTGCGGAAGGCGCCGCCGGTTTTTCTGGAAGCGGAGGTGGAGGCGGATTTGCGCGGGGGACTTCCGGTGGTGCGGCGGAATTTCCGGTTGGCGGAGGAGGGGACGGCGGTGGAGGTGGTGGCGTGCGTTTATGAGCGGCTCTTTTATTTAACCGATGGACGATTCGGCTGGTTGACGGAGGAGCGAGGGGAGGAACTTTGGGAGCAGGCTCAGAAGGTTTTGGAGGTCGAGGCTTGGTTTGGGCAACGGGCGGAAACTTCCGAAATCGGGTTCAGTGGGGAGGCGTGGAACGACGGGAATTTTCGGAGTCCGTCGCGCGGGGCGGATTTTTCGGTGCTGGTGGAAGGAGAGCCGGTGAAGGCGATTCCGGAGGAACCGGTGCGGATGGCTTTGCGGGTGAAGGAACAGGGGGAAGAGGTTTCGATTTTTCCGGTTTTCGAAGCGAGGGGAGTGCTGCTGAATCCGGCGGAAGCTATCATCGCGTGGGCGGGGCAGATTTTGGAGGAGCAGCCGAGGACGTTTCTGAATTCGGCGGAACGGCGTTCCATTATTTTGCGGGCGGCCTACGCGGTGTTTTTGTCGACGACGGAGAAGGAGCGGAACGCGATTCTGGCGGAAACGCGGAAGGAGCCGGCGATCGCCCGGATCAAGGCCGGGAAGAGAATCGCCGGGTTTGCGCTGCGGAATGTGATGGAGATGCGGAAGGGGTTTCCGAAAGTGACGTTGCATGTCGATGCGGGTGGAGGCGAGGCCTCGTGGTTTCAGGTGCGGGAGGGATTTGCGGCGGGGGCGGCGTTGGGAGCTTTGGTGGTGAACGCGGTGCCGGGAGTGGAGGCGCGGACGGGCGGTTTTTTCTCGGTGGCGGCGAAGGATTTTCATCCGCATCTGCCGGCGCTTTTCGCGGCGTGCAACCGGGCGGGAA
This sequence comes from uncultured Opitutales bacterium, assembly GCA_964544025.1. Classification (GTDB taxonomy): domain Bacteria; phylum Verrucomicrobiota; class Verrucomicrobiia; order Opitutales; family T3Sed10-336; genus CAZJCL01. The sequence goes on from CAZJCL010000076.1 coordinate 8,875, forward strand.
TCGATTTTTCGTTGAACGAGGAGAAGGTGGAGCCGATCAAGCTCGATTTTTTGGTGCGGGCGGAGCGGGAGGCGGGGGATTTGGACTGGTTTGCGCTGTCGCCGGAAGTGCTGGCGGACGGGTCGGTGATTCCGCAGGAGAAGTGGGATCAGTTGATGAGCGGGAGTTTGTTGCGGGAGGAAGGGAAGCTGCGGGTGGTGGATATGGAATCGGCGGCGACGCTGTCGAAGTTGCGCGAGGTTTTGCGGTTGCAAGCGGCGGAAAACGCAGGCCGGAAAAAGACGCGGAACGAGCCGTTGCGGGTGTCGCGATTGCGGATGTTCGATTGGCTGGAGTTGCGGAAGGCGGGAGTGCGGTGCGTGTTGCCGCCGGAAGAGGCGGAGGTTTTGGAGGCGTTGGCGTCGTTCGAGGGGATTCCGGAAAGACCGGTTCCGAAGGGTTTGCAGGCGACGATGCGACCGTATCAGAAAGAAGGGTACGAGTGGCTGGCGTTTCTTTACCGGAACCGGTTTGGGGCGTGTTTGGCGGACGATATGGGGTTGGGGAAAACGCTGCAGACGATCGCGTTGCTGGCGGGAATCCGCGAAGGATTCGTGGAGCGGGTGGAGGGGGGGCGGAAGAAGAAGGGGCGGCTGGCGCATTTGGTGGTTTTGCCGCCGACGCTTTTGTTTAATTGGCGGCATGAGATCGAGACGTTTTATCCGGATTTGAAGGTGGAGGAATATACGGGGGCGCAGCGGGATCTGGATGCGTTGAAGGCGGATGTGGTTTTGACGACTTATGAGTTGGCGCGTCGGGATATCGGGGATTTGGAAAAGCGGGAGTTCGACGTGATTGTTTTCGACGAGGCGCAGGCAATCAAGAATCTGGCGGGGGAGCGGTCGAAGGCGATGCGGCGGTTGAAGGGGCGGTTCAAGGTTTGTCTGACGGGGACGCCGCTGGAGAATCACGCGGGGGAATATTACTCGATTCTGGAGTTGGCGCTGCCGGGAATTTTCGGGGATTACCGGCGTTTCATGAAGTCGTTGAACGGGGAGGGGATTTCGTTGATCGACCGGGCGCGTCCGTTTGTTTTGCGGCGGACGAAGGAGAAGATTTTGAAGGAATTGCCGGCGAAGGTGGAGTCGGATATTTGGCTGGATTTGACGGAGACGCAGAAGACGTTTTACACGCGGGCGGTGGCGGAAGTGCGCGAGGAGGTTTTCCGGGCGTTTAAGGATAAGACGGCGCAGCAGGCGGGAATCGTGGCGTTGGCGGCGTTGACGCGGTTGCGGCAGATTTGCATTTCGCCGGCGTTGATCGATCCGGAGCAGACGGAGATTTCGCCGAAGATCGAGTATTTGCTCGGGAAGATGGTGGAGCTGGGGGAGGAGGGTCACGCGGCGCTGGTATTCTCGCAGTTTACGAAGACGCTGGATTTGGTGGAGCGGCATTTGGCGGAGGCGGAAATTGGGTTTTTGCGGATGGATGGAACGACGCCGCAGGCGAAGCGGAAGGAGCAGGTGGGGGCGTTTCAGAAGGGGAGCGGGCCGGGGGTGTTTTTGATCAGTTTGAAGACGGGCGGAGTGGGGTTGAATCTGACGCGGGCGAGTTATGTTTTTCATCTGGATCCGTGGTGGAATCCGGCGGTGGAAAATCAGGCTTCGGACCGGGCGCACCGGATCGGTCAGAAGCAGCGGGTGTTCGTGAACCGGATACTGATGCGGCATACGGTGGAGGAGAAGATGATGTTGTTGAAGGAGCGGAAGCAGGCGCTGTTCGAGCAGGTGTTCAGCGGGGCGGAGAATCGGACGGGGTCGGGGTTGCTGACGCGGGAGGATATGGCGTGGTTGTTGGAATGAAGGGGGAATTTTGGATTTTGGATTTTAGATTGGCTGGAAGGAAGGGATGCTTTGGCGAGGATTGCGT
>CAZJCL010000077.1:0-10696 GCA_964544025.1 uncultured Opitutales bacterium
AAAGCGCCGGTGGGAGGGAGATCGGTGCTTCCTGGTGGATGAAGATACGAGTGGATGCAGCCGTTGGCTGTCAGGCCAAACCTCCGGCGAGTCGCCCCGGCCCCATTGAAGCTAGCGGCGGACCGCGTTTCGGCGCGGATCGAGGAATTTCCGCACTTCCCAAAGTGCTGCCCCATTGAATCGAGGGATTGGGCGACGTGGCCGTTTGAGCATCGGGCGGCGGCGATGGAGCGGCCACCGGGAGGATCAGTCGGTGGGGAGCATTTCGGAGAAGGATTTTACCCACCAGAAGATGTTTTCTTCCTGGATGTTTTTGCGGAGGCGTTTCATGCGGGTTTTGCGCTCGCGGGGTTTCATGTTGACGGCTTGGTAAATCGCGTCGGCGGTGTGTTCGACATCGTAGGGGTTGACGAGGAGGGCGCCTTTTTGGAGTTGGTCGGCGGCTCCGGCGAATTCGCTGAGGATGAGGATCGAATTTTCTTCGATGCTGCAGGCGCAATATTCTTTGGCGACGAGGTTCATGCCGTCTTTCAGCGGCGTGATGAGCGCGATTTCGGCGGTGCGGTAGTAGGCGAGCAGTTCGGGGAAATCGAGGCTGCGGAAAATGTAGTGGATCGGGACCCAGTTGCCGGCGGAAAAGTCGCCGTTGATTTCGCCGACGAGTTGGTCGATTTCGGTTTTCAGCGCGTGGTATTTCGGGATGTCGGTGCGGCTGGGGACGACGACTTGGATGAAGCTGACGCGCTGGTGGAGGTCGGGGTAGCGTTCGAGGGCGTTGCGGAACGCTTTGAGGCGGTCGGGAATTCCTTTGGTGTAATCGAGCCGGTCGACGCCGAGAATGAGTTGGCGGTCGGGGAATCCGGCGTGAATGTTCCAGGCGCGGCGGGCGACTTCGTCGGTGTCGGCTCGTTCGCGGAAGAATTCGGAATCGATGCCGATGGGGAAAGCTCCGGCGACGACTTTGCGGCCTTGCCAGCGGAGCGTGTGTTTTCCGTTATCGGATTCGACTTCGAGATTCTCGAGAATCCGGACGCATTGGAGGAAGTTGCGGAGATCGCGGTTGGTTTGGAAGCCGATGAGGTCGTATTGGAGGAGGGCTTGGAGAACTTCTTCCTGTTGGGGGAGTTTGGCGAAGATATCGATGGAGGGGAACGGGATGTGGAGGAAGAAAGCGAGTTTGTTTCGGTAGCCTTTTTCGCGGAGGCATTCGGCGACGTAGATCAGTTGATAATCGTGGATCCAGACGAAGTCGCCGGCGCGGCTGTTTTTCTTAACGGCTTCGGCGAAGTGCGCGTTGACCTCCTTGTAAATTTTCCAGTAGGCGGGGTCGAAGTTGCACATTTCCTGAAGGTCGTGGAAGAGCGGCCAGATGACTTCGTTGGAATAGCCGTAGTAAAACTGGTCGCGTTCTTCCTCGGTCAGTTCCACCGGGACGACTTTGTAGCCGGCGTCGCGGGTGGCTTTGGTGAGGGCGCCTTTGATTTCGGAAACGGGATTGGTGGTGCCGGACCATCCGATCCAGAGGCCGCCGCGGTCTTGCAGGATCGGGACAAGACCGGTGACGAGGCCGCCGGAGGAGGGATTGGCCTGCCATTGTTTCGCCTCGTTTTGTTCGAGGGTGAAAGGAAGTCGGTTGGAAACAACAATCAATCTTTTCATCAACAAGTGGCGATCCGGCGGCAGGGCCGGGTTGGTTTAGAAGATCTCGCGTCCGTTTGAAATTGCGGAAATCGCGAGTCGCCCTGGCAGGGAACGCCAAGTTTAGGAATGTATGCCGGGTTGGCAGTTCTGACAACGTTTTCCTTTTTTCCGGGTTTTCGCGGCGGGGCGATTTTCGGCACGGCGGGTGAGACGGCGGCTTGCTTGCGGGCGGAAACGGTTGAAAATGGGGGGCATGGATGCCTTCGTTTTAGATTACTCGTCGCGGTTGGATAAGGTGCTTCAGCAGAGGCTGGAGGAGATCGACGGGAGGTTGCGGGAAACGCTCGGTATCGAGAAGGGGCGGACGGCGGCGGGGGTGTTCGATTTGTGCAGCGGGGCGTTGGCGATGATCGATCCGGACCGGATCGAGTATGGCGCGAGCGTGCCGAAGATCGGGATTTTGCTGGCTTGGTTTGAGCTGAATCCGGATTGGCGGGAAAAGCTGGACGCGCGGACGCGGGAGGAGTTGGGGCGGATGGCGAAAGCTTCGAGCAACGAGATGGCGGCGCGGTTTTCACAGGAACTCGGATTGCGGAGGATTCAGGAGGTTTTGAATTCGTACGGGTTTTACGACGAATCGCGGGGAGGCGGGATTTGGGTCGGCAAGCATTACGGGGTGGATGGCGAGCGGATCGCGGATCCGGTGGGCGGGAATTCCCACGCGGCGACGGTTCGGCAGGTGCTTCGCTTTTTTCTGATGCTGGAGCGGGGGGAACTGGTTTCTCCGGAAGCTTCGGCGGCGATGCGGGAGATTTTCGCGTCTCCGGATATTCCGCACGATCCGATCAAATTCGTGAAGGGATTAGCCGGGAGAGAGGTTCATATTTTGCGGAAATGGGGATCGTGGGAGGATTGGTTGCACGACAGCGCGATCGTTTGCGGACCGGGTCGCCGATACGTTTTGGCGTCGCTCACGCGGCATTCGCGCGGCGACGATTATTTGGCCGGATTGGCGGTCGCGGTGGACGATCTTTTCCTGGAGCGCCGGAAGAAGGCGGACGGGAAAAAGGGCGACGGCGCGGGCGGGTGATTTTAGTTTTGGACGTCTTCGGCGGCGTCCTGGATTTCCTCGCCGGCGTCTTGCATGTCTTCGCCGATGCCTTCTCCGGTGTTTTCGCAACCGGCGAAGAGGAGCGCGGCGAAGGAGATGAGGGCTGCGCTGAAGAGACGGATCAATGGATTTTTCATGATGAGATTCGTTTGGTGTTTTGTTCGCTTGGATGAATACCGAAGCCGTCGAGTGACGGTTGTTTAGCTCGGGATTGTATCACGCGGGGAAAGACATGCCAAGGAAAGGCGGGAGGGGGATTTGCCTGAACCGTGGCGGTTGTTTGGCCGGATGAGGCGTCAGCTTTTGCCCGATTCCCGGTTCATCCGGGGGCAACTTGCGAACGGGTGGGGCGGATATAGAATCAGAGGAACCACGGAAGGAGAATTAAAACGAATGCGAATCGCGATGTTATCCACGCCGTTTCTGCCGGTTCCTCCCAAGGATTACGGCGGCACGGAACTGGTAGTTTACGAGCTCTGCGAAGGACTGTTTGATCGCGGCCATGAAGTGACGGTTTTCGCCACGGGCGATTCGAAGGTTCGCGGGAATTTGCGTTACCTTTTTCGCGACGCGCAATGGCCGCCGGATCCGGTAATCGATATGACGCATATTTCGTGGGCGATGGCGGAAATCGTGGCGGACGGCGGATTCGACGTGGTGCATGTGAATTCGGCGATGGCGCTGGCGGTTTGCCGGTGTTACCCGTCGCTTCCGGTGGTGTATACGTTGCATCACGCTTTGGAGGAGCGTTTGTCGACTTTTTACCGGCAGTTTTCGACTCCGTTTTACGTGGCGATTTCGGAGAATCAGCGGCGGCTGGAGGTTCCGCTGGAGCGGTGCCGGGTGATTCATCACGGGCTTTCTTCGGAAGTGTATGAGTGGACGGAAAAGGCGGCGGATTACGTTTGTTTCGTGGGGCGGTTTTCGCCGGTCAAGGGATTGCACACGGCGATCGATGTGGCGGAGAAAGCGGGCGTCACGATCTGCGTGGCGGGGGAGGCGCATCCGGCGGACGCGGAATACGCGGAACGGGAAATCGAGCCGCGGCTGAAACGGGAGCATGTGCGGGCTTTGGGGTGTTTGGGGCCGAGCGGGAAGGTGCCGTTGTTAAGAAACGCGCGGGCGCTTTTGGCGCCGATTGAGTGGGAGGAGCCGTTTGGGTTGATCTTGATCGAGGCGATGCTTTCGGGGTGTCCGGTGGTGGCGTTTCCGCGGGGGAGTGTGCCGGAATTGGTGGAGCAGGGAGTGACGGGATTCGTGGTGCATTCGGCGGAGGAAATGGCTGAGGTTATCCGGCCGGGCGGTGTGCTGGATGCGTTTGACCGGAGGCGTTGCCGGGAGCGGGCGGTGGAGCGTTTTAGCCGGGAGCGGTTGGTGGCGGATTATGAAAAGCTTTATCGGGACGCGATTTGGAATTTGCGGGGTACCCAGAACAGTCAAACCGGTATATTGCCAGTATGAATTTGAAAGCAGCCGACGGATTGGGCGAAGTCAGTATGGAGGAGGCGGTCGGATATTCTTCGATCGCGTGTGAACATCAGACGCCGGTGGAGCATGCGCTGGTGTTGAAGCACGACCGGTTTTTTTTCATCTCGGATCCGCATGGGGATATTAAACCGCCGGGGCAGTGTTCGCTCGGGTTGTTTTACGAGGACACGCGGATTTTGAGTCATTACGCGCTGCGCATGTTCGGGGGGCCGCCGTCGTTGCTTTCGGCGCAGATTTTGCGGAGTTACGCGGGGCAAATCGATTTGGCGGTGAAGGACGAGGAGTTTGGCGGAAGCAGCTGGGATCCGAAAAACTGTATTCACATTCGCCGGCAGATTCTGGTGGACGATTGTTTGCTGGAGAAGATCGAGGTGACGAATTATTTGGAGCGGCCGGTCGTTTATTGGATCGAGTTGGCGCTCGGTTGTGATTTCGCGGATATTTTCGAGGTGCGCGGCTGGAAACGGGAAAGACGAGGGGAATTTCTGGCACCGCGGATTGAGGAGGGGCGGTTGATTTTTGGGTATCGGGGGCGGGACGGGGAGATTATCCAGAGCGTGACGCAGTTTCAGAAACCGTATCCGGAGTTGACCGCGGAGGGGGCGCGGTGGAAGCTGGAGATCGGTCCGAACGTGCATTTCGAGACGGAATGGCGGGTTGGGACGGAAGTTTGTGCTCCGCAAAAACGGGTGGAAATCGAGGAAAAGCGGGAGCAAATGTCGGCGCTTTACGAGGAATGGCGGAGTTGCGGGACGCGCTGGGAAACGCCGGTGCAGGATTTTCAGGATACGTTGGACCGGGCGGTGGACGATATCCGGGCGTTGTATATCAACGTGGAAGACAGCTCGGTGATTTCGGCGGGAATTCCGTGGTATTCGACGATTTTCGGCCGGGATTCGATTATTACCTCGTTGCAAACGCTCAGTCTGACGCCGCAAATCGCGAAGGACACGCTGCTGTATTTGGCGCGTTATCAAGGGGAAAAGGAAGATCAGTTTACCGGGGAGGAGCCGGGGAAAATTTTGCATGAGTTGCGGCGCGGGGAGATGGCGCGGAACCGGGAGATTCCGCATTTGCCGTATTACGGGACGATCGACGCGACGCCGCTTTGGCTGATTTTGTTGCACGAAACGTGGATGTGGACCGGGGACAGCGGGTTGGTCCGGAAGCTTTTGCCGAACGCGGAGCGGGCGTTGGAATGGATCGACCGGTTTGGCGATTTGGATGGCGACGGTTTTCTGGAATACGAGAACCAGTCGGCGGGCGGTTTGGCGAATCAAGGGTGGAAGGATTCGAGCGACGGCGTTCCGTTTCCGGACGGGACGTTGCCGAGATCGCCGATCGCGCTGGTGGAAGTGCAAGGATACGTTTACGACGCGAAGATGCGGATGGCGAAACTGTTCGATGTATTCGGGAATCCGGCGCGGGCGGAAAGACTCCGGAGCGAGGCGGAACAGTTGCGGCAGAAGATTATCGAGCGTTTCTGGATCGAGGAACTGGGAATGTTCGCGCTGGCTTTGGATGGCGGGAAGAAACGGATTCCGACGGTGACGTCGAACGCGGGACATTTGCTTTGGAGCGGGGTGCCGACGGACGAGCAGGCGCGGCGGATGGCGGATGTTTTGCTGTCGGAGGAGATGTTTTCCGGTTGGGGAATCCGGACGCTGAGCGCGGCGCACCGGGTTTTTAATCCGATGAGTTATCACAACGGCTCGATCTGGCCGCACGACAACTCGCTGGTGGTGATGGGGCTGCGGCGTTATCAATTGGCGGCGCGGGCGTTGCCGGTGATTCGGGGGTTGTACGACGCGTCGATTTATGGGGAATTCCAGCGGTTGCCGGAGCTGTTTTGCGGGATGGCGCGGGGGAAGGGGAAACATCCGGTGCAGTATCCGGTGAGCTGTTCGCCGCAGGCTTGGGCTTCGGGGACGTTTTTTATGCTGATGCAGGCGACGCTCGGGATTCAGCCGGACGCGCCGCGGCGGATTTTGCACATCAGCAATCCGCTGTTGCCCGATTTCATCAACCAACTGGTGCTGACGAATCTGACGATAGGGAATTCGAAGGTTTCGTTGCAGTTCGACCGGTATCGCGACCGGACTTTGGCGAATCTGATTTCCGCTTCGGGCGAACCGTTGCAGGTGCGAATCGAGCTGAATTAGGTTTTAGAAATCCCAGAAATAGGGAATCAGGACCATCGAAACGGCGAAATAGAGGAAGTTTAACGGAACGCCGATCCGGACGAAGTCGGTGAACTTGTATCCGCCGACGCCGTAGACGTAGGTGTTGGTTTGGTAGCCGATCGGAGTCGCGAAGCTGGCGGAAGCGGCGATGGCGACGGCGACCATGAAGGGGCGGGCGCTGACATCGAGAGTGGCGGCGATTCCGATCGCGATCGGCAAGATAAGGGCGGCGGCGGCGTTGTTGGAAATCACTTCGGTCAGCACATTTGTGACGAGGTAGACGCAGGCGAGCATGGCGAGCGGTTTCCAAGCTTCGGGGACGAAGGCGTTGACGGAGAAGGTGAGTTTGTTGGCGATGTAGAGAGAGGCGCCGTTCGAGGCCATTGCCTCGCCGAGTGCGAGAGTTCCGAAAATGAGGAAAAGCAGATTCCATTGAACGGATCCGTAGCCGTCCTTGGGTTTGATGCAGTTGGTGAGGAAGAGGATGACGCAACCGACGGTGGAGGCGGCGACGATCGGAATGTTGAACGCGGACGCGGCCAAAACGACGCCGAAAATGGTGGCGAGAACGATGGGGATTTTGCGCGCGGTATCTTCCGCGGGAACGTGCGGTTGATCGAGAAGGAGGATATCGTCGCTGGCGCGGAGATTTTGGACGGCTTGTTCCGTTCCGAGAAGGAGAAGGGTGTCGCCGAATTCGAGGCGGAGCGTTTCGAGTTTGTCGCGGACGTTAACCCCGCGCCGGTGGACGGCGATAATTGTCATCCGGAAACGCTGACGGAAATTGAGCTCGCGTATGGTTTTTCCGATGACGGCGGAGTTCGGGCCAATGGCGCCTTCGACGATCAATCCTTCGTGGGCGGCGATTTGTTCGAGTCCAAGACCGATTTCGGCGGTGAAGTCGATGCCTTCGAAATTGCGGGCGCGGGCGATTCCGGAAGGGCGGCAGGCGAGGATGAGACGGTCGCCGGCTTCGAGTTTGATGGTTTTCAGGTTGGCTGTGACGGCGACTCCGCTGCGGACAACTTCGATGACCCGGATGCCGCGGGTTTTGAGGATTCCGGATTCGCTCAGCGTCAATCCGACGAGCGGAGAATCGCTTTGGACGAATGCTTCGGTGAGGTATTCGCGACGTTCCTCCTCGGAAAGGAGGGAGGTGAGGGTTTCGCGGGAAGGCAGAATGCGACTTCCGAAGAGGGACATGTAAATTCCGCCGAGAATCAGAATCGGGACGCCGACCCGGGTGAGTTCGAACATTCCGAGAGGATCTTGTCCCAGCGTTTCGCTCATTCCGCTGACGATGATGTTCGTGCTGGTGCCGATCAGGGTGCAGGTTCCGCCGAAAATGGAGGCGTAGGAGAGCGGGATCAGGAGTTTGGAAGCGGGGACGTTGAGGCTGCGAGCGAGGCCGAGGATGACCGGCATGAAAATGACGACGACGGGGGTGTTGTTGATGAAGGCCGAAATCGTGCCGACGACCAGGATCATGATAAACGTGAACCAGCGGTAGCCGACTGTGGTGATTCCGCGTATTCGGCTGGCGAGGATGTCGATCGCCCCGCAGCGTTCCAGGGCCGCGCTGATGATGAACATCGCGCCGACGGTGAGAGGAGCGGGGTTGGAGAAGACGCGAAATGCCTGATCGACGGTGAGGAGGCCGGTCACCAGGAGAATCGCGAAGATGGTCATCGCGGTCAGGTCGACCGGAATTTTTTCCGTGACGAAGCAGACAAGGGCGAAGCCGAGAAGGGCGAACAGAAAGACGATTTCCCAGGTCAGTTCCATGGTCAATGTACGGGAAAAGTTTGAACGCAGCCAGCGGGGAGCGGCAACCGTTATTTTCCGGCGTCAACTTTTCCGGGAAGCCCAGTCACAACCGGTTCGTTCTGGAGAGCTCCGTGTTTCCCTCCGTCCTCATAGGTCCAGCGATAAAAGCTGTAGCCGATGATGAACATGCCGAGGAACTTCGCGACGAGCGTTTTCATGACGCCGCCGAGCACTTGATCGTCGAAGGCGGAGAGATCGGAGATTCGGGGAGCGAATTCGTATGTTGGGTAGAGGATGTCTTTGGAGAACACGAGATAAGTCGCGACGGGAATCGTGGCGAGCGAGAGGACGAAAATGTAGAGGATTTGGGCGCCGTAGCCGAGGGGCGGGAGGGTTTTCGAGCGGCTGAAGAAGTTCCACCAGACGAGGAAGGACGTTCCGAACATGGTGATGTGCTCGAAGTTGTGGATGAATCGGTTTTGCAACGAAGCCTCGTAAAACGGCGGCACGTGCCAGACGGAAAACGTGGCGACGAAAATGAGGCCCGCCACGGCCGGACGGGTGAGGAAGGCGAAGGTTTTACGGATGCCCGGTTTTTGAAGAAGCGGCCGGGTCAACCAGTCCGGCAACCCGAGAATCAGAATAATCGGGAGCGGATACATGAGGAGGATGTGTTGCAGCATGTGCGCGCTGAACAGATACACCTCGCCCACGTAGTCCAGCGGGCTTCCCACCGTGAGGTAGAAGAGGATCAGCCCGGTGTAAAACGTAACGGCCGATCCCCATGGATAAGGCGTGTCCGGTGCCAATCGCGAACGAAACGGCCCCACGCAAATCGCGTAAAGCCACGCGATAAGCAGGATGCCGCCGATCAATTCCGGTTCCGTATGCCAATGCCACCAATCCATGTTGAACAATCGTTATTCGGTGACACCGGCCGGCCGGAATTGTGCCGCTTTTCCGCGGCGGAGGGAGGTGGCGCTCAAGCGCGGAACGCGTCTCGAGCGGAATCCGCGGATTCCACGAGAGCGATCGTCTCCCGCGAAAGCCGGGCTTCCTGTTCCCAAACCGGTGGATATTGATCGAAAGCGAAGAGGGCCCAAAGGACGACTCCGCTTCCGCCGCCGATCAGCAGTCCGAGGAAGAAGAGGACCGCGATCAGGGCGCGGTCCCAGCGCATGTGCATGAACCACCAGACGACCGCGAGGAATTTGAAGATCGACAGGATCGCCAGCGTCCAAATGATCAGCCACTTGGAGAGCGGGAGCCAGATGAGCACGAACTCGATGCCCGTGATCAGGGCCAGCACCATCGCCAAGTAGATGAATGTGAAGAACTTTTTCCGGTCTTCCGGAGTATTGGTAAAAGGCTGCTCCATGATGGTCGCGGTTTAGACGTATTCGAGGAGATAGACGACGGTGAAAATGACGATCCAGACGATGTCGACGAAGTGCCAGTATAGGCCGGCGGATTCGACATCGATCGCTTCCTTGTGCGTCAGTTTTCCGGTGAAGGAATAGAAGTAGAGCGACAACAGCCAGATGACGCCGATGGCGACGTGAATCCCGTGCGTTCCGGTGAGGACGAAGAAGGTCGATCCGAAGATGCTGCTGCTCAGAGTGAGCGGCGGGATTCCCAACTCGGCGTTTCCGTGCACGAAATGGTAGAACTCGTAAACCTGGCCGCTCAGGAAGATAAGCCCGAAGAAGCAGGTCCCCAGCAGGCAGCGGCGGAAGCTTCGGATGTTGTTCTTCTCGATCGCCGCCACCGAGAGCGCCATCATCAAGCTGCTCATCAGAAGCACGAATGTACTGATACCGGTGAGTTCGATATCGAAAATCAATCGCGCGTCGGGAACCCCGGGAGGCGGGTTTTGACGATACACCATGTGGTTGGCGATCAGGCATCCGAACATCATACAGTCGGAGGCCAGGAACGACCACATGAAGAGCTTTTTATTCGGAATCCCGGTGCTGTTGTGCTCCAGGTGTCCGGAATGTTCTATTGCTGAGGCTTGGCTCATTTCGCGTCGTCTTTGCTGGGATGAATGTGGTATCCGCCGGGGCCTTCAAGCGCCCATCCGTAAATTCCGAGGATGAGAATGGCGAGGCCGATGAAGGGGCCGTAGAAGAACTTGTCCATGTAAACCAGGCCGTAGTTTCCGATGAGGATTCCGGAGGCGGCCACCATCGGCATCCAGGATTGGGAAGGCATGTGGATTCCTTCGGCACCGACCTTCTCGTCGGGAGGAAGGCTGCTTTTATTTTTGGTGTGCTTCCGGTGCCAGAGTTCGTCGCGGTGGGTGACGGTCGGAATGGAGGCGAAGTTGTAAACCGGAGTCGGGGAGGGAGACATCCATTCGATCGTGCGGCCATCCCATGGATCGTTGCCCGACGGTTTTCCTTTTCTCGCCGCATGGATGATTTGGATGACGAAGGCGAGAATCCCGAAGCCGAGGATGAAGGCGCCGATGGTGGAGACCATGTTCCACTCGTTCCAGCCCATG
>CAZJCL010000078.1:0-10633 GCA_964544025.1 uncultured Opitutales bacterium
GGGGAGCGTTCCCGTGGAAGAAATGCTCGGAAAAGAGCCGGTGAATTTGTTCGATGCATCCTTCGTGCAGGCCCTTCTGTTTCATGACTTTGAAAAGGATCGCAATGTAGAGGGGAACGACGGGAATGGCGGAACTGGCTTGCGTGACAAGAGCTTTGTTGATCGAGACGAAGGCGCGGCCCTTTGCCGATTTCAGGATTTCGTTGATTCGTTTGGCGCGATGTTCGAGATCGGTTTTCGCCGTTCCGATAGTGCCGTTGGTGTAGATCGGCCAGGTCATTTCCGGACCGATGTAGGAGTAGGCGACGGTGGTGGCGTTGGGAGCGATGACGTTGGCTTCGGAGAGTGCGGCAATCCACATTTCCCAATCCTCGCCGCCCATCACCGCGAGGGTGTCGGTAATTTCCTCGGCGCTGGCCGGGTCGAGTGTGACTTGGCCGACGATGCCATTTTCGATGTCGACGGTTTTGTCGGTGAAGGATCGGCCGATCGGTTTGATGACGGATTTGTGGAGCCGGCCGGTTTCCGGATGGGTGCGGCGCGGGGAGGCGAGGCTGTAAACGATCAGATCGATCTGGCCGAGATCGCGGCGGATCAGTTCGATGGTTTGGGCTTTGGTTTCGGCGGAAAACGCGTCGGCGTTGAGGCTTCGGGCGTATAGGTTTTCGGCGGCGGCGAAGCGTGTGAAGGCGGCCATGTTGTACCAGCCGGCGGTGGCGGGTTTTTCGGGCGCGGGCGGACGTTCGAGGAAGACGCCGATCGTGTTCGCGCCGGAACCGAAGGCGGCCGCGATCCGGGAGGATAAGCCGTAGCCGGCGGACGCGCCGATCACGAGGACATTGCGCGGGCCATTTTCGAGGCGAGGCTGCCGGCGGATAAAATCGATCTCTTCCCGCACGTGGGCGGCGCAGCCTTCCGGGTGCGCGGTGACGCAGACGAATCCGCGAACTTTGGGTTGGATAATCATGGGAGTTTGGCGGGAAATTTATTCACCACGGAGCCACAGAGGGCGCGGAGGCTTGGACTGAATTTTGGAACAGAAGGGAGCAAAGAACCTTGGCTCGGTTTTTTTGACCACAGATGAGCACAGATATTCACAGATGAGAGGTGGATCGGGTTTTGAGCATAGATGAGCGGAGATGAAGTTTTATATCAGGAGGCGGCGGATTACGTCGGCGGCGGTGTAGGTTTCGCGGCCGGGCGGGAGAAATTCCGCGATTCGCGAGGCGTCTTCGCCGGCGGTGACGAGCGGCAGTTCTTCGGCACCGTTTTCCTGGATCTGTCCGAGTCCGACCGTTGCCAGCAGTCCGTTGCAAACGCATTTGCGTCCCTTGGTTTCTTCCAGCGTTCCGCCCTTACGAAGATAATCGGCCTCCGGTTCTCCGGAGCAGCGGTAGCCGACTGAACCGTCGGGCATTCGAAAGGCGCGACGCAGGTAGCCGAGGTCGCAGATTTTCTTCCGGTTTTCGAAATGTTTCTTTTCGGAAAGCGTGCCCTCGATTTGGAGAACTTTTAGCGGAAAACCAGTAGGCGAAGCGAGAGGATCGGTGAAGACGCGGGTTTCGCCGGCTTGGCTGAGACGGATGGCTTCCTTTTTGATATCCGCGCGCATTCCGGATTCGTTGCAAAAGGCGAAGGCGGTACCGACCTGAATTCCGGTGGCGCCGAGGCTTTGGGCTTCCTTGAGTTTGCCGGGACGACCATAGGATCCGGCAAGCCAGAAGGGGATTCCGAGCGCTTGGATTTTGTCGAGTTCCGGGACGTCGCGCGGACCGTAAACCGGTTCGCCTTCGGGCGTCAGTTGCATGGGGCCGCGCGGTGGAGCGTTGTGACCGCCGGCGGGCGGACCTTCGACGACGAAGCCTTCGACGCTGCCGCTCGATTTGCGGGCGAGGGTGGTGGCGAGGGCGGAGGAGCTGACGATGGCGAGAAAGCCGGGACGTTTGAGAGGGGGAATGTTTTTGCCGAGCAGTTCGACGGGATCGAAGGAGGCGGTGAATGTTTCTCCGGGGAGCGCTCCGGCGACGTCGATGGCGATTTCGGCGGGTTCGTGTTTCGCGAAACGGTCAAGCACTCCCGGAATCGCCCGAGGAATTCCCGCGCCCATGAGCAGGTAATCGAGTCCGCCGAGCATCGCGCCGAAAATGGAGGCGAGGTTGGGCAACTGGATTTTTTCGAGGACGTTGAAGCCGACGATTCCCTTGTGGTTTTCCTTCGCGAGAAAGACTTCGGCGAAGCTGGCGACAACCGTTAATTCGAGCAGGGCGCGCGGGAAACGGAGGTTGGGCATCGGGTTTCGTTTGAACGGCGTATTCTCTTCTTTGCCTTCCGAAAGGAAATACTTCTCCCAAACGCGGGCGGCGATTTCCGGATGCGGGAAAGCGGCGAGCGCTCGTTGCATGTGTCCTCCCTGATCACCGAGTTGCAGGCGGCGGGCGAAGATGGTGGCGATGGCGGTTCCGGCGACGACCCCGAGATGTCCGGCTTCGGAAACCGCTCTCGCCAAGGGCCAACCGGAAACGCCGGCACCCATGCCGCCCTGAATGATGATCGGAAGTTGCATCCGGGTAGACTTCCCAATCGCGCCGGAATGCGGAAGCCGGAATGCCGCGGAAATTGACATGTGTCATAACCGGCGCGGATTCGGAAGCCGATGGTTGTTATTCCAGACGGAAGCCTTTGTCGGTTTCAAAGAGCAGGACGCGGCGTTGTTTATATTCGATCGTCACGGATTCCGTCCAGGTGTGGGGCCAGTTTTCCGGATCGGGCGTGTCGCCGATTTCCACGCGGAGTTGGTGAGTGCCGGGAGTGAGGGAAACGGTTTCGAAGGCGACACTGGGGCCGTCGGAGCGGAGGCCGCGCGGTTCGTATGACTTGTCGAGCAGAAGGTTGCCGTCGGAGTAAAGGCGGAGGCGAACGGGCGCGCGACGGCGATCGGTCACGACGGCTTTCCGCATGTGAATCGGCAATTTTTCCGCTTCGGACGCGCTCAATTCCTGAACCTCCTCGATCAAATCTCCGGGATGGCGGAAGGAAATAACCAAGGAAGAATCGGCGGCGGGAGCCGAGTAGGGAAGATCGCTGGCGACGGCGACGAAGCCGCCGAGAATCAGAACGAGCGCACCGATTGTGATTAGCCGGCGGATGCGGGACTCGCTTTTCTCGCGAGATCGTTGCCCCGACAGAAATTCGCGGGCGGCTTCCTGAAGCGCGGCGGGACGAGTGCGGTCGAATTCAACGAAACGAATTTTGGCGATGTCGCCTTTCGTTTTGCGAAAGATCGGGCGGCGGGTGGCGGCGAGACGGTCTTCGATCCATTGCGCTCCCTCGCGAAAAACATGTTCTCCCGGACCGCATCCGGAAACGAGGATTCCGGCCGCGCCCTTTTGGAGAGAGCGTTCGAGTAAGCGAGGGGAAACCCAACCGGCACACGGGACCGCCTGGACTTGGTAGCCGGGAAGCGACGGGCAATTTCCGGTGCGTTCGTCGACGGGAAATTCGCTGGCGGCCGAGGAGGCGCAAAGAAAGGCGAGCATCGGTTTTTCCTTCCGCTGAAAGGCGTCGTCCACCCAGCGGTCGAGTTTTGCTTTGACGGTTCCGATGTCTAGCCACGGAAGGGAAATGGCGTCGGAATCGCAAGCACCGGTACAGATTCCGCAGCCAATGCAGCGATCCCGGTCAACTTGAGCTTGGACGGGAATTCGGCTGTCGTCCGTGCGATGAACCATCGTGATGGCATCGAAGGGGCAATCTTTTGCGCACAGCGTGCAGCCGTGGCATTTCTCGGTATCGACGACGGCTTTGGCGACGGTGGGCGCGGGACGTTTTTTCATCCACCACGGAACGGATACGAAGGCGAGGGTGCCGAAAAGAAATATTGCCCAAAGTGCTCCGCCGCCGAGCCGGTCGGTCATGGCGATCGGCCAGAGGAACCACCAGTCCATGCTGAATTTCTCGGAGATCGCGCCCATGTCGGCTTTGGCAGCGGAGGTGGCTGGAATCGCAACGGAAAGAATACCGAGGGATGCGACGATCCAGAAAGTGAGCGGGCGATCGGTGAGGATTTTGGGTCGGCTCACGCGGGAAAGATGGAGCCAGAGTCCGATGCCGACCGCGAGCGGCAGGAGCATGTGGGCGAAGAAAATCAGAAAGAACAGGAGCGAAGGGACGCCGTCGTTGGTAAGAAACGAACTCGCCATCGGCTGGCCGAAAATCGGAAGAAAATCGAGGAATCGGGCGGTTCCCTCCGCGACGTGCTGTGCGCGCACATCCCAGACAAGCCAGTATCCGGTCCAGCCAAGAATCCAGATAAGCGCGAGGAGCCCGACGCCGGTGACCCAGGCCAGGCAGCGCGCTCCGAAAATCCGTCTAGCGGCGACGATGCGGAAAGCGTGAACGAAAATGAAGAACATGCACGCGTCGGAACTATAGCGGTGCATGGAGCGAACGAATTGTCCGAGCCAGGAATCGCCGCGAACGTTCTCCAGCGAGTCGAAGGCATGGTGGACGCTGGGGGAATACCAGATGAGCAGCAGGATTCCGGATGCGAGTGCGATCAAGAACGTGGTGTTGGCGACCGCTCCGCTGCGGGCGAGCGGATTGAGATGTTCGGGAATCGCGCGGTGGATCAGCGCGTCGATGCGGAGGAAGAGGTTGTCGAGGCGACGCAAAAGAGATTCGCCCAGGGCGGGAGGACCGGGGTGCGCATGACGGACGAGGTGGACCTCGGACGTGGAGACGGTTTCGGACGGCTCCTGACGAGACGCCTGTTGGGCGGTTTTTGCGTTCATCGAACGGAACGTTTTTATGGGATTCGGCGGAGGACTTTTGGTTTGTCCGCGAGGCGGGTGAGCGCGGTTTCTTCCGGAGGGGTTTCCGCGATCAGGATCCGCAACGCCTCGCTTAGCCAGATTTGGTGACGTTCGCTCAAGTTGAACCGGTAGGCGATCGTCCCTTGGCGATCGATGAGGAAATACATGTTGGCATGATCGATCTGGCCGGTGGATTCGTTGTGGATTCGTGCGATACTGAGACCGTCGAGGATCGCGTTGACGGTTGTGGGATCGCCGTTGAGAAACTGGAATTCCGGCGCGTCCATTCCGTAGGCGGCGGCGGTGCGGGCCATCGATTCGAGATTGTCCTTTTCCGGATCGAGCGAGATTGCCATGACCGTGACCTGTTCACGTTGCTCGGGAGAGAGTTCCGCGATGACCTCTTTGGCCTGGAACATAATCATGGGGCAGGACGTGCCGCAGGTGGAATAAATAGCCGTCAGCAGGACGACGCGTCCGGCGTATTCCTCCAAGGCGACGGGATCGTTGTGTTGGTTGAAGAGTTCGATCGAAGGCGGTTGCAGGGAGGTGCGGATACGTTGGGCTGGGAAAGGCGGGATTTGGTCCGCCGCAGCGGCGTCGGTGGCCGCCATTTTTAGAAGTCCGCCCGCGATCAGTCCGACGGTGAGGACGGCGGCGGAGAATTGCGGAAGGATGTCGCGTGGCCGGAAGCGGATCATATCCATCAGGGAATTGCGCCAGATCAGGACGATCAGACCTTGGAGGAGGATTGGTTCCGAGAGGAGAATCCAGGCGGCGGTCCAGCGCATGTTTCCGGTTGTCGAATCGTAGCCGAAGCACCAGACGCGGAAGTCGGTGGCGAATTTTCCCCATAAACCTCCGCCGGTGGGGGCGAAGATGGTGACCGCGAGAAAGGCCTGGTAGAGGAGAATCGACAGGAGCATGTAGGCCGGGAATTTCGGCCCGGAAAAGAATTGGGAAACGGATTGATGAAGGCGGATTTTCATAAACATATCGATTCAGGGGGGACGGGAGGCCGCTGCGGTTGGGAGGATCTCGCAGCGGCGTCCTGCAGCGGTTGTCCTGGCTAGCGAACGTGCCAGACGTCGGCCAGAGCCTTCCAGTTGGCGAAGTAATAGACGGCGAAACAGGCGAGGAAAACGATGACCAGGATAAGGGTGCCGGGCACCTTGTGATCGTCGTGATTCGCTTTCTCCGCGAGCGTGGATTTAACGGTCGCGAGAGGTTTGGCTTCGCCCCAAGAGGCCATCGGGCGGCCTTTGTTCGATTTTCCAAGCAGGAGCGTGCCGACGGTCAAAAGCACGTACATAAGGAGGCCGGTGAAGGCGAGAATCCCACCGATACCCAGAACACCGAGCATCAGGTAGGCGGGGGCGCCGTAGACTCCCGCCGCGTCGATGTCGTAGGAGCGCCGGGCGACTCCCATCGATCCGGCGAAAGACATGCCGAATGAGAGCGTGGTAATTCCGAGTCCGAAAACCCATGGTTGCCAGCGAGCCACCGTCCGGAAGATGTAGTCTTTCTGGAAAAGGAGCGGCACGACGTAATACGTGAGGCCCATGAACGCGAGGGTGGTTCCGCCGACGACCGTGGCGTGGAAGTGTCCGGGAATCCGGAGCGTGTTGTGCGCGATGATGTTGATTTGCTGCGTGCCGAGCGTGACGCCGGTAATTCCGCCGATGAAGCCGAAGATCACCAGTGATAGAACGAAGGCGGAGAAGGCGGGATTTCTCCATGGCAAGTGAGTCATCCATCCGAAGAATCCTTTGACGTAACCTTTTCGCCGCATGGCGGATTCCACGGAAGCCGGTACCGTGAACGCGTGGATCATGGAGGCCAGCACCGCCAGATACATCGCGTAGGAGGTATTCCAAATTTTCCAGCTGGCGCTCACGCCGGGATCGACGAGGAGATGGTGGGCGGATGCGAGATTGATAAACAGAATGTAGAGCACGAAAGCGCCGCGGCAGACTGCTTCGTTGAGAGGACGAGCACCGACGGACATGGTGGCGATGAAATACCAGACGGCAACCATGGCGGTGACGTTGACCTGTTGGGATTGGTGGCCGAGTCCCCACCAGATCATACGATACCACATCGGATCCGGTTGTCCGATCCAGCCAAGCGAATGCAGAAAGGTGGGGACCATGACGATCGCGCCATGGAGAAGCGTTAGCACGGCGATGATCGCCGCCGCGATGGCACCGAAGGTCACCAACGGCACGGACCCCTCGTAGGTTTTATTTTTCTTGGCCTGGTAGAGAGTGCCGAAGAAAT
Source organism: uncultured Opitutales bacterium (assembly GCA_964544025.1). Taxonomy (GTDB): domain Bacteria; phylum Verrucomicrobiota; class Verrucomicrobiia; order Opitutales; family T3Sed10-336; genus CAZJCL01. The sequence continues at coordinate 7,092 of CAZJCL010000078.1, forward strand.
TGCATACGGCGACGAGGGTTCCGACCGCCATCAGGATGACGCCGAGATAAAAAGCGGGATGAGCGACGAGCGGAAGATAGGAGGTCAACAAAACGTCGGCTTTTCCCATCAAGATGGTTGTATTGGTCATCACCATGCCGGAAGTCATCATTCCGAGAGCGACCCAGGCTATCTTGCGCGAGAAGAGCTTGGCGTTGAGCAGGCTGGTGCTGGCAAAATACAGGATCGCGACCTCGAAAAAGAGGAGCCAGAAAATCAGCATATTGAAGCCGTGCAGCGTCAGCACCCGGTAGAACCAGTCCATGCGAAGGAGGTGAACCTCCTGCCATCGGGTCAGGGCGAGCAACAAAGCCGCGACGCCGCCGATGAGCAGGCAGACAACGGCGATGATCGCATTGATCCGGATGAAGAATTGGGCGTCGAGGCAAACGGATAAGCCGGTGGTATCGCAAGTGCGAAAGCCGCCCGATTGCGTTCTCGGCGTTTCGGGCGACCGGTCGTCTGTAAGAAAAGCTGTCGATTGCGGATCGACGGGTAGTCCTCCGACTCCCGTGACGGTTTTATTAAGAGGTTGGCGAGGTTTCATGGGAGAAGGTGGCTTATTCAACAATCATTTTGCCGATCATCATATGGTGTCCGAGTCCGCAGAATTCGTTGCATACGATCGTGAATTCACCTGTAGACGTCGGTGTTATCGTGAGGACATAGTCGTAGCCGGGTAGAACCTGAAAGTTCATATTCATCGGCAAGAGAGAGAAACCGTGTTGCAAATCGAGAGAGGAGAGATGCAGTCGGTACGTTTCGCCCTGCCGGAGTTTGAGCGTGGGATACCAGCTCCACATTCGGGCGAGCAGGTAGGCCTCGCCGCCCGGCGGCGGCTCGACGATGGGTTGGCCGTTTATTTCATCGACCTTGTTGGCGGCGACAAACTGTTTGACCCGTTCGTAGAAAGCATCGGGAGTGACGGCGTAGGCTTCGCCGGTGCTGTTTTGTTTTCCCCGGAAATGCCAATACGGCATCATGACGGAGAGAACCACGCACCAGCCCAAGGCGAGCCCGATCCATAATTTTTCATGGCCGGTGGGGGCTTTGAACCAATCGGCGGGAGGAGATTGTATACTACTCATAAAGAATGCCCTGTTTACGGTAGAATTGCGGGTTTGATTAGCAGCAGTTCCACCCATCCCCATACCGTATAGGAGAGGAAAGGTATAACGATACCCAGCGCAAGAAGGAGCCAGGTGTTGTCCATTAATCGTTGGAGTATGTGCGGTTTATCTTTGTCCTTCATAGCGTGTGTTGAAGCGTGATTTTGCCAGTGTCTGGGGAGAAAAATGTCGGTTTACGGGAAAACCATGCGGTAATCGTGAGGATCAGGAACAGAATGCCTCCGGCCATGGCGACAAGTCCGCCGATGCTCATGATAGCGAGTCCTACATGTTCGCCGATGGAGGCGACATGTTGTTCGGAAGCGTAGGCTTTGCGGCTGAGGCCATAGGTCCCGCCGATGGCGAAACCGAGCGCGAACACGAGTTGTCCGATCCCGAAAAGAGCGAGTTGTATTGGCATAATTTTTTGCCAGCCCCGGGAGTTGAGATTTTTCCCAAACGTCTGTAGAAGCAGGTAGCCCATTGCCATGAAGGCGACTGTGACGGCTCCGATCGAGGCGTGGTAATGGGCGGGAATCATCGTGTTCGACCCTCGGATCAGTGCTCCGAGAATGAATCCGATAACGGTCATGGAGGCACTGAGGAAGAAGCCGATGAAACGGCTGTCGAACCAGAATTTTGCCGGAAGTCTTCCGTTGCGCATGGCCTCGACGAGCCGGCGGATGCAAAGGATGAGAATGATGGATGCGATCGGAAAGATTCCCCACCGCATCAGTTGCGTCGAGCCGTAGTGGTAGAGGGAATCGGTGGTTCCGCGCAGAGTGAGCAGCGGGGCGAGCATGTGGGGAGCGAGGAGCAGGCCGAACAGGAGGGAGGCGGCCGAGGGAGAAACCACCGGCCGTTTTTGGAGGCGTTGGATCAGGAAAAGCCAGATCGCGAGCATCGTGGCTACGTTGGCCACCTGAAGAACGTGTCCGCCTCCCCAAGCCACAAGCTCGTAAAAAACTTCGGGGGTGAGGCCGGTTGGCGTGGCGATCTTGGAAGTGGCAAACGTGATGGTGGCGACGAGCGTAGCGAGGGCGCAGACGCGGATTCCGGAGGCAACATCCGGAGGAATAAGATCGGCCGAATCCGTCGCCCGCGTTTCCCAGAGGCGCGGTTGCAGGTAATTCAGAGCCAGGCTGCCGAGAAAGATAATAAATCCGAATGCGAAGACCGGATGGTCGATGAACGGAACGTAGTTGGAGAGAATCGGGGTCGTGTTCGGAAGAAAGGCGGAAAACATGATCATTGCCATTCCCGCGGAAGCGGCTGTCAGAGGTAGAGCACGAATGGCAAAGACCGATGAATGCGTTCCCGGGAGCAAACGGAAAATTCCAGCCGAGAAGCAGCTGAACCAGACGAGCAGGGAAAGGTTTACGTGAACAACAAGGCAACGCTTGAAAAATGCGGCGTCTGTAATAAACGGGGCGACGAAAGGGATTCGTCCAACTACTAAAAATGCGGCGAACAAGCCGGCAAGTAACAGGCTCGCAACCGAGAGAATGAACCACCCTTGTGCGTTTTCGATATCGGAAACCGATTTAGAATGGATTACAGGGGGGGATTTTTCCAGACGATTGGACCGGAAAGAATCGGGAGCGACCGTTGGAGTGGCGGTGGTGAAATTACATTGGAAAGCTCTTCCGGGCATGACGCCAAGAATAGCTGGAGCTTTCCTCCCTTTACTTGACGTGCGTCAACTACTTCAGGGTAGCGGAGCCTAAAGTATATCGGATTGTTGATATATATCAATTTTTCCTAAACCACATAGCTCCATTATCATTCAGCGTAGTTGGCAGTAATGTTTTCCAGCCAGACGCTGGCATCGGGGCCGAAACTGCAGAGCCAGAAATCGGCGGTGTCGGTGGTTGTGGATCTGAAGTTGGCGGGGATCGGCTTTGAGGTTTGGACGAGTCCGGCGGAAACGGATTCGACGGGGATGAAGGTGTCGAAGTTTTCGTTGGTCAGCCGGCTTCCGGGATAGATCGCGGGGAAGATGGCGATGTTTGTGGGGGTGGTGAGGCGGCGGGAATCGATGTCGCCGATGCGGCCGCGGCCGATGAGGAGGTCGTCGGCGAAGGTGAGGGCGACGGAGTTTCCGGAAACGGTTTCGGCTTCGGCGACCGGGTGGCGGACGATCCGGTTGCCGTGTTGGAACGCGAGGGAGGTGCCGATGAGGGTTTCGGGGCGGACTTCGCGGTCGAATTCGACGATCGCGGTTCGGTCGGGCGGGGAGAGGGAAACGACGCGGCCGGTGAGGTTGGCGTGAGTCAGTTTCGCGGATTTGGATTCGGCGAAAGTGCCGCTGACGAGGACGGTTTTGCGGAGTTTGTTTTCGGGATGGCTGTAGCGGAAAAGAGCGACGTCGCCGTCGGTGGCGAGGTTTTCGAA
>CAZJCL010000079.1:0-2477 GCA_964544025.1 uncultured Opitutales bacterium
TGCTTTGCGGGAGGAACTCTTTTTAGCGGAGGGCTAGTTGGGCGGCGCGTTGGAGTTCGGCGTTGTCGGATTTTTGGATTTGGCGGAGGACGTTGGTCGCGGATTCGACGTCGCGGGCGCGGCCGAGGGCGATGATGGCGTCGAGGCGGTTGGTCAAGGAGGGGTCGTTGGTGGCGATTTCCTGGAGTTGTGGGACGAAGTCGTTGCTGAAGCGTTCTTTGGAGGTCGGGGAGAGGTGGTCGGCGATGAGTTTGATTCCGGAGAGGCGCGCGGAGAGGTTTTGTTCGTTGGCTACGCGATCCCAGACGTTGGTTATGTCGATCGATTCCTGGTGGCGGAGGGCTTCGTAGAATCCGGTACGGACCCATGGATGTTGCTCTTTTTCGACGAATTCGAGGAGGTAGTCGCGGGCGAGGGAGGCGTCGTTGTGGCTGGCGATGGCCCAGGCGGCGGCTTCGCGGACGGCGGGATCTTCGGATTGGGCCTGGACAAGGAGGGCGGCGAGGGCTTCGTTTCCGGATAGTCCGGCCATTTCGTCGATGGCGACGACTTTGGTGCCGGAATCGATTTCGGGGTGGTTGAGGTAGTTGTCGATGAGGCCGCCGGAGCGGTTGTAGTGGCCGCGGACGAGGCCGCGGAGGACGTCGTGGAAAACGGGTTCGGAGGCGTGGGTGTCGAGTTCGGCGTGGGTGGCTTGGAGGAGGGCTTCGTAGGCGGCGGGGGAATTCATTTTCGCGAGGCCGAGGGCGGCTTCCATGCGGACGGCTTCGGGGGAGGATTGGTTGTTGAGGAGGTTGGCGAGGAAATCGACGTTGGCGGGGTTGTCGTGGGAGGCGAGTCCGCGGATGGCGCCTCGGGCGAGGTTGGCGTCGTTTCCGTGAGCGAGTTTTTCGGCGAGGGCGCGGGATTCGCGGTCGTCGAGTTGAGCGAGCGCTTGCGCGGCGGCAGCGCGAAGGAAGGGGGCTTCGTCGGGGTTTTCGATGACGCGGAGGAGTTCGTCGCGCGCTCCGTCGGGCGCGGCTTGCGCGAGACGAAGGGCGGCGCGGGCGCGTTCGTCGAGGGAAAGGGATTGGTTGGCGAGGATGTGGGCGTCGGGGTGGCGGAGGATTGTTGGCGCGGTTTCGGGGTTTTCCGCGATTTGGGAATTTGTGGTTGGCAGGGCGGGGGCGGTGGGTTGGCTTTCGTTTGCGATTTCGGTCGGCGAGGCGGGTGTGGCAGCGGGGAGGGCGATTTCGGGGACCGAGGAAATTTGGAGGAGTAGCAGCGCCCCGATTCCGGCGCAACCGGCGGTGAAGGCGGTCCAGCGAATGGTTTGTTGGGAAAGTTTCATTGAGAGAAATCGGTTTGTTTTTTCGCGGCGACATGTCGCCTGGAAGGAAAGCTGCGTCATGCCGCAGCACTCCAGGCTGGCACCGGAAAACCCGCTCGCCGGGTGACGAGCGGGTTGTTGCGGGTTCAGCTGACGGGAATCACTGCGGCGCGACCGTCAGGTCTTGTCCCAGGGCGCGGCCGAGGATGCGGACGACGTTGCCGTCGCCGTCGATCGCGAGCCGGATGTGGTTGCCCTCGGAATCTCCGTCGGCGCCTTCGAGGGTGTAGACGATGAGATCGCCATCGTTCACGCCTTTATGCACCAGGTTGTAATTGAGCACGGTGCCGGGAACGTTCAGCACGGCGGCGCCGGTTGGGCTTTCGGCGGTGCCGGGCGTGAAGTCGAGCGACCAGGTGCCGTCGCGGCCTTCCGGGAGGTCGATGGCGATGCCGTCCAATTGATCCTCGAAGTCCTCGTCCGCGTCGGTGTAGCGGGCGTGGGCGTGACCGACGAGTTGATCGCCGGAGATCTCGAGTTTTTGGTCGAGAACGAGTTGAGCGGTTTCCTCGGCTTCGTTTTCGAGATCCGCGCGGACAATGATGTTGACCCGGTAGATCGGCTCGGACGGATGGCCGACGCGGCGGACCGTGCCGGAGACGCGAACATCGTGATCGAGGAGGGTTTCTCCGTCGCCCGTGAGGGTCGCGGTTCCTTCGCCTGAGAGGCGTCCGTACTGGTTGTGGGTCAATGTGTAGTTGAGCGCGATGTCAAAGCCTTCGTCGTCGCCGGTGCCTTCGATCGTGTAATCGTAGGTGCCGCTGAGGTTGTAGATTTTCGGCAAGTTGCCTTGATCGGCGCTGGTGACCGTGAACGGTTCGACCGAAGGAATCGGATCGGGATCTTCGCCTGGATCTTCTCCGGACGGGGCGATGTTGCTGTCGCCACCGATATCGTAGCTCGTTCCGGAAACGGAGATCGTTCCAGAGAAGGTCTGCGATGAAGTGGCGCTTTCCGAGGGTCTCACTTTGTAGGTGAGCGATTTATTGTTCGCCTGTTGGAGATCGAAGAAGAGGAGTTGTTGACCGTTTACTGTTCCTTCTCCGGGTTCGGTGATGGTCCAACCGTCCGGGACGATTTCCGTCAGTGCCCAGCCTCCGAAATCGGT
>CAZJCL010000079.1:2577-10445 GCA_964544025.1 uncultured Opitutales bacterium
TCCGGCAGCGTTCGTATGACTGTGTTGGCCGCTGTTGCGGCGCTCGCCAGCAATAGCGAGGAGATCAGGCCGAGAGCGAGTGGGGCTGGCGGCTTGATCGATTTTAATGCGCGGCCAAGTCGGTCTGCTGTCCACTTCGGCCAGGATGCTATCGTATTCTTCATAGGTTTTGCTTTTTCGATGGTTAGGGAAAAAATTTAGGGAGCGATGACCCATTTATTGGAGCCATTCGCGTTTGGGTTGATGGTATAGCTTCCACCTCGGAGCCAAATTTCCGCCGCACGCGTCAGATAATCTGCTTGGGTGTGCTCGCTCTTGAGCCATGCGGAGGCGTAGGCCGAGAGTTCGGTGCTATCGATCACGAGATTTTGATTTTGGTCGGCCGGGTGGAAATCGCCCGCGCCTTGTCCGGAGTCGTTCAGGAGGCTGCCGCCGAAGAGGTAGTTTTGCGGCTGGCTCGGGTTGAGTTCGGCGGTGACGCCGGAATGAATGTCGTGCCGGTGGAGCGCGTATTTCGCGCGGGTGTCGGATTGGGGAACGTTGTTGGTTCCCGTGGCGATCAGGTAGCCGGCTTTATGAACGTCAGCCTGGACTTGCGGGTGATCCGCTCCGCCGCCCCATGGGTAGGCGAAAAAGAGGATTCGTTTGTCGAGTCCGTTTTCGAGGGCTTCGCGGGATTCGGTGAGCTCGCGAAGGCGCGTTTGCTGGTCCACGGCGAGCAGATTCACGTGCGTGTTTGTGTGACTTTGGATGTCGACGAGTCCGCTGTTGTGGAGTTGGCGGGCTTGGCTCCAGGTGAGGTGGTTGACAACGGGTTCCTGATTGAAATCGATGTTTTCGTCCCAGACGTTGGTTTGTCCGAAGCGGCCGGGATTCACGAACGCGGTTACCGGAACGCGGAGATCGGATTTGGAAATTACGGGTAAAACGTGGGTGAGGAGATCTTCATAGCCGTCGTCGAAAGTGATGACGACCGGTTTGGCGGGCGGTTGTTTGCGGCCGGCGCGGTAGTCGGCGACGTCGCTTAGGCTGACAATGGTGTAGCCGTTGGCGAGGAGGGCGCGGACGTGGGATTCGAATTGCGCGGAGGTGACCCAGTATTGGGAGTGGGCCGTGTCGCCGACTTTGTGGTACATGAGGATCGGCACGCGGACGGCGACTGGCGCGCGGACGTTGAGGAGGCCGTTGCGGCGAGCGGTGGGACCTTCGGAAGTTTCGAGGTCAATTTCCCACTGTGCGTCGTAGTTGCCGCCGGATCCGGAAGGGGCGAGGTTTATGAGGAAATTCCGTTCATACCAGTGGGTGCCGGCGCGGAGATCGACGCGGCTGCGGTTGGCGGTTTCCTGATAAGGATCTTCGAGAACTTGGCCATTGGGGGAGATGAGAACGGCTCCGAGCCAGGCGGGCCGGTTTTGGTCGCTCTCGATTCTGTAGCGGAATTTAATGATATCGCCTTCGCGGGCGGTGGCGACCGAGAGATTTTGGTCGACCAGCCGCACGGTTGCTTCGGCATCTGGCGAAGCGGCGAAGAGGAGGGAAACGCCCAGGACGAAGAGCATCCAACGACAGGTCTTGGCGGCACGCCGTATGCGGGAGGATTTCCCGGGCGAGGGCGCGAATTCCTGTTGGTGTGGAATGGATAATGTTTGGTTCATGTAAATCTCTTGTCGTGGGCGTTTCTTCTCCGGATCGGTCGGATTATCGTGTCGAAACCCAACGGAGGGCTCCGCTGGCTCCGCCGTTGTAGGTGTATTTCCCGCCGTTCAGCCAAATCTGTGCGCCGACACTGAGAATATCGGCGTCCGTGTGGGCGCCGGTAAGCCATGCTTGCGCGTACGAGGAGAGCTCGTTGGCATCGATTTCGCGGTTGTTGTTCGTGTCTCCGGGATGGGCGACGAAATCGCCGCCGCCGGAGGAGGAGTCGTTAAGGTATTGCGGACCGAAGAGGTCGTTTACGGTGACGTTGCTGGTCACGTAGAGCCGCGGGAGCGCGAGCGGATCGTTGTGGCTGGTGGCATCCTGGCCGACGACCCCGAGCGCGGCTTCGTATCCGGCGTTTTGGATGATGCCGCGGATGGCGGAGGTTTGCGTTCCCAATCCGTTCGGGTAGGAGAAATAGCGAACGGTGCCATCGATCTGGTTTTCGATCGTGGTTTTCGAGCCGGCGATTTCCGATTGGCGGACGGCGGCGCTGGCCGTTGTCAAACGAACGTGGCTGCTGGTGTGCGAACCGAATTCCCAGCGACCCGTGCCTTCCAGATAATCGACGTCGGCCCAAGTGAGATGCTGAATCAAGCCGCCTTCGTCCTCGACGTCCCAGCTATTGTTTTGACCGATGTAAGCGGGGAGCAGGAAAGCGGTGGCTTTGAAGCCGTGTTGGGCGAGGATCGGATCGACGACGGTGCGGGCGTTTTTGTAGCCGTTGGTGAAGGTGAGGATGACCGGTTTTTCCGCGGTGATCGGATTGGCGGTCGGGTTTTTGATGTGGTTGACGTATTCGCCAATGGTGATGGTGGTGTAGCCGCGGGATTTGAGCTGGCTCATGTGGGCCTGGAAGTTGGAGGTCGAGACCCAGTATTCGCTCTGGGCCTGGGCTTCGACCGGACCGTAGAGGAGGATCGGCACCTGGCGTTGTTGAGCTTCGGCGACATTCGCGAGAAGAGCCGTGACGGAGAGCCCGAGAGCGCAACCGGCGGCGGTTTTGGAGAGAACGGCGTTTCTGATGCGAGCCGTTAGAGATACGGATTTTTTCATGTTTTGGTTATTTCAGGTATCAGGTTTGAGTATGGTGAGAGACTTTCTGTGAGAGAAATTGGATACCCGTCAGGAATTGGAAGGTGACCAGCGGTTCGCGCCGGTGGCGGTGGCGTCGTAGGTGTAGCGGCCGCCCCGTAGCCAGATCTCGGCTCCGCGGGAGAGGGCGTTGGCCTCTGTGTGATCTCCGCGAAGCCAGGAGGCGGCAAAGAGGCTTAGTTCGTTGCTATCGATGGTGCGGTTTTCGTTGGAGTCGGCCGGATGCGCGATGAAGGTCGGATCGCCGGGAGGTTCGCCCGGTGGCTCGGTGGGAGGAGGCCGGGGCGGCGGAGGAGGTGGGACGTCGTTGCTGGAAGTGGTAATGAACTGCAAATCTTCGGGCGGCGGGGGAGCTGGTTGGGAAGGATCTTCGGGAATGTAATCGGGCGCTTCGGAATCCGGCGGGGGCGGGGGATTGGCGAGCGCGGAGCTTCCCGCGCAAATACCGAGGGCGATGACGCCGGCTGCGCTTATTGAAAGTCCGATAGACCGAAAACGAAATGTCTGTCCGTTAATCATGGAGGAGAGTATCCCGCGAACGCCACGCGCCGGGAAATGAACGCCACCAGAATAACGGAAAAGTTAACTAAGAAAAATAAGGCCGATGCGGGACCATGTATCAGGAAAACACGCACTCGCGGCAGGACCTCCCCTTACGGAATGGTAATGCGGCGGTTTTGGATCGGTGGGGAAGAGTGTGGTGGGGCGGGGTAGCGGGCGGTGGGGGCGGGGTTGGTGTGGGTGGTCATCAGCGGAGCGCTGATGCTACGAGGGGGAGGCGATCGGGGTGTTGTGGGATTTTTCTTGTGGAGCGGAGCTGGATGCGGTGTGGATCATTTGGCTGCGATTTCCCAAAACAAGTCCCAGAAATTTTCCGAAAACGGCGACATAGCCGGATATCGTGGAATCACCGTTCCTGAATACCGCCACTCCCGCGGCCTCGTCACCAACCCAGCCCGAACCGGATTTTCCAGAACATAATAACAAGCCGCCGCAAATGCTCCGCGCTTCCGTTCGCGCTCGCGTAAAACGTGATCATAAGCCTGATGTTGCCACTTCATCGGCCGCAAGCGAGGCGCGAGATATTTTCGCACGAAAGCGCTGGCTCGTTTTTGATCCGAAACGACATCGAGCCCCAACCCCACCCAATGCAAATGGTCGGGCATCAGGCAATAAACCGGAACGAGCAGCCTGTAACGCGCCGCCCCGTGCAGCAAAATTTCGCGAAATCCGCGTGGAAGCTGTCGTTCAGCCAACCCGTCTGGCGGTCGTGGATCGTGTAAGTCCAAAACACGCATGCGTTCCCCCGGTAGCATTCGGGTGCGAGCCTCGGAAGCTGGGAATGGGATTTCCTCGAGGGGGCGAAAGAATTGTCGCTTAGAGATACCGGGGCGCAATTAATCGGACAAGGTCCGATTCTACAAAAACTGGTTATAATTTAGATTTGCGACCTCCCGTGTCGTAGCATCAGCGCTTCGCTGATGACCCCGCATCACGTCAACGAATAATCAGACAAGGTCTGATTCTACACCAATCGGTGTTTCGCGCGAAACGCTGATGCTACGGATGACTACGGATGAACGCAGGCGGGCGGGGGTCATCAGCGAAGCGCTGATGCTACGGGACGATGGTAAGGTGCGATGGTGGTGGGGCGTTTTGGTGGGATCAGAATTGGCGGGTTAGGGCGAAGTCGAAGCGGTGTTGGTCGAATTCGTAGAGGTCGATTGTGGATTCGCGGTTTTGATACAGGTAGCTGAGGACGGGGGTGAAACCGAACCAGTCGATTTTCCGGTTCAGGATGTTGGTGCGGAAGGTGAGGATGTGGTCTTCGCGGCGGGTTCCGAAGCTGGCCCATTCGTGGTCGTAGCGAACGTACCGGTAGTCGGGTTGAATGCCCCAGGTGAAGCCGTGGGAAAAATCTTTTTGGTAGCCGATGCCGATGCGGTATTGCAGGTTTCGCAGGTCTTCGGCCTCGGTGCGGTCGTAGGCGATGCCGAGGGTTGTGCTGACAAAACTGGTGGGAGACAAAATAAACAGCGGGCGGATGAGGAGGCTGGTGAGTCTGCCGTCGTAGTCGGTGGCGGTGTCGTATTGGATAAACGAATGCTCGAGGCGGGCGGCGACGCGGATGCGTTCCGACGGTTCCATGGAAAATTCGATCGCGGGGCCGATCGCGTAGTTGAGGTCGTGGCCGCCGTACCAGCGTTGGTAGCCGCTGGCGAGGAGGGTGAGGGTGCGGCGTTCCGGGAGGATGAAGTGCGGGCCGAGGTGTCCGCCTACGATGGTGTCGTTGAAATCGGTGTCGCTGTAGTGGGTGTGGTCGGCGAATCCGCCGATGCGGAGGAGGAGATCGTCTTCGAGCGGTTGCCGGTATTCTCCGAAAAGTTGGGTGGAGATTCCGTAGCCGGATCTTTCGCGGGCGTCGCGGTCGAGGATCCAGACGCCGGGGCCCATTTCGATTTGGCGGATGGTGGGGGCGAGGTTGACGTTGCTGTTGCCGACGGCGGTGGCGCGGAAATCGAGCGACCAGCGGCGGCGGTTGCGGATGGCTTGGAGGTAGCGGTGGACGTTTTGCTGGACGAGTTCGGGAAGATCGCCGGCGAGGGCCATGCGGAAATGGTAATCGGCGACGGCGTCTTCGCGGAGGAGGAAAAGCGAGCGGGCGAGTTCGAGGCGGACGCGGACGAGTTCCGGATAATGAACGAGGATTCCGCGGAAGACATCGGTGGCTTCCTCGTGGAGTTGCAGGGCGTTGAACGCCTGGCCGAGAATGAAGAGGGCTTCGATTCTTTCGCCTTCGGGGAGACCGGCGAATTCGCGGGCGCGGATGACGGTTTCGAGGATATCGCGGCTTTCCTGGAATCTTCCTTCAGCGAGGGCGTTGCCGGCGTGGTCGATGGCGACGCGGATGGCGTCGATGCCTTGGAGGACGATTTCGTCATCCGTTTCCGTTGCCTGGGTGGAGGAATCGGTTTGCGCGGCGAGCGGTGTGAGGAAAATGGTGACGGTGAAAACGGTGACAGCCAGTGCGGAGAATCCGGGCAGGCGGTGGAAAATCATGGGAGAGGCTTATAACGGAACGGCGAGAGGAGTGGGAGAAAATAAAAAGCGCCGGCTGCCACTGGGGCAACCGGCGCTGGTTTTCGGGTTGGAAGTGTTTTCGGTTAGTTTTGCGTCGGGACCATGACCGGGGCGTCCTTTCCGCCGCCGAAGCCGCCGGCCGCGAAGTTGGAACCATCCTGGATCAGGAAGCTGCCGCCGACTTCGTCCGCCGATGGGCCGTAGAAGGCGCCGCGGTAGGATCCGGTGGCGCCATCGCTGAGTGCGCTGGCGGCGCCGCTGGATTCGAGGGACGCGGCACCGGTGAACTTGTTTCCGGAGATGTTGGTCTCGGCGAGCGTGATGTCGTTGAAGGTATTATCGGTATCGATGCTTCCCATGATGCGGTTGGTGCCGAAATTGGCGGTCATGTTAACCTCGCCGCCGATGTCGTAAGTCACGCCGTCTTTGGAAGCGATTCCGACCATGTCGCCGGAGTAGGAAGCGCTTCCGGTGCCGGGCATATTGTCGGGATTCGTTTCGAAACCTTGGTGGAACGCGCCGCCGCGATGGTTGGCGAGTTCGAGGGCGTCGTTGTATTGCTTCGATTCCCACACGCCGAATTGGGTGTAGTCGAGATAGCGCGACTCGATCGAGTTGGTCCGGTCTCCGCTGATGGTGGAGGCGGTCAGGACGCCATTGCCTCTATCGATCTGGGCACCGCTCCAGGAGTAGGTGGCGTTTGGCGTTTCGATGTTGATCGTGCCGTTGGAAGAGCGGACCTGGAAGTTGCTGTCGGCGGACGCGCCACCGAAAGTTTGTTGGTACATCGGAAGGTCGGCGTTTTGGCTGCCTTCGAGAGCGGCCGCGTAGGTGCCGCCGCTGGCGGTGGCATATCTCGGAGTCGCGTTTTGGAAGCCGGCGACGGGAGGTGCGTCGCTTCCTCCTCCTCCGCCACCGCCGCAGCCGGTCATAATGGCGGCGGCGAGACTGAAGCCGATTAAGGGAAGAGTCCGGCGGAAGCCGCGACTGGCTTGGGAAGGACCGGCTCCGTCGCGGCGAAGGTCGGTGTTATTGTCGATCATGAGATCATTCATAGGTTTTGCTTTGGCTAGGTTAGAGTTTAGGAACTGGTCGAATGCCGAACTTCTCTGGTGAGTTCCGTCGCAACTTTTTCGATGGAGTGTCACGGCTGGAGAGTTCCGGGTCCGTGACGTTGAAGAGTCGTTGCGACAGAGAGTGAGAGTCGAGGGGGCCAATTCTACGTGAGGAGTGTTTCTTAGATAATCGGGGTTTTCATTATCCAAGCTTGCGGTCGCGCCTGCCGGGGAGGTGGGGGAATGGTGGAGAAGTGAGATTGATGAAGTGCGAATGGCGAAATGGGGAGGGGGGAAGGGCGGAGTACGAAGGTGGGAAGGTGGGAAGGTGGAAAGGTGGGAAGGTGGGAAAGGGGGAAACGTTCAACTTTGAACCTGGAACTTTGCACTTTGAACTTTGGGCGGTGGGGCGGTAGGGTGGAGGCGTTATGGCGGATGTGGAATTTGAGGCGGCGAGCGGGCGGTTGTTTGTTTGTATCGAGTTGCCGGATTATGTGCGGGAAAGGGTGGCGCGGTTGCAGCGGGAGCATCGGCGGGTGGATGGGGTGCGGTGGGTGGAGCCGGAGATGTTGCACATTACGCTGGTGTTTTTGGGAGAAGTAGAGGAGGAAACGCAGCGGGAATTGGTGAAACGATTGGCGGAGGTGCGGGTGGAGCCGTTTTTTCTGGAGCTGGGCGGGGTGGGCGTTTTTCCGGGAAAAGGGCGGCCGCAGGTTTTGTGGGCGGGAGTGGAGAAGGCGGATCCGCGGCTGTTTCAATTGCACGGGAAGGTGGAGCAGGTGGCGCTGGATCTGGGGTTCGAGCCGGATCGGCGGCGGTATGCGCCGCATGTGACGCTGGCGCGTTGCGAGCCGCGGGGCGTTGGGGCGGTGAAGGCGATTTTGAAGGCGGAGGCGGATTTCGGGACGGCGCCGTTTCAGGTGGAGGGGTTTTCGTTGT
>CAZJCL010000080.1:0-4880 GCA_964544025.1 uncultured Opitutales bacterium
CCGCTCCGCCAAAAACTCCGCGTAACCATGCGCGTAAAGCGGGAAATGCGATTTGCAGGTGAAAAACTGAAAACAACAAAACGCGAACGCCTCCGCGACATGCCCGAAAGTTCGCGATTCCTCTTCCACCCGACGCCCCAATTCCCCGAATAAAAAATCCAGCAACGGCATCTGCACCGCCGGACGCCCAAACGCCTGCGCCTCCAACGCCGCCTCCGCCTCCCCTCTCCACCCGTCCGGCGACAAGGCAAACTTCTCGAGCCATCGCTCACGAAACGATTCTTTCGGCATCTCGCCGACTTCATGGAAGGAACGCGGAGAAAGCATGGATACGATTCGGGGACAAACAGGAGCCTTTTCGCCCGGCAGCTCTTCACACCGTCTGCCGGACGAAGTTCATTCCGCCACAAAACCGCCACGGGTAAAGAAGAAACCGCCCACCAGCGCCCACACCCCCCGCGCACCTCCCCCGGAGAAACCCTGAAAAACCGCATTCTCCCCAAAACTTCCCCCGCCACCACTGGCATCCGCCGCCGCTTGACGTAAAATCAAAACCTTATGCACCTCACCACCACCACGATTTCCCGCGCTTTCCTTTTCACCTTTTTCCTCGCCGCCACAACCCTCGCCACCGCCCAATCCCGCGAAACCGTCACCCTCCACGTCTCCCCCGACGGCCGCGATCACTGGTCCGGAAAACTAGAAACGCCCAACTCCTCCCGCACCGACGGCCCTCTCGCCTCCCTCGCCGGAGCACGCGACGCCGTCCGCGAACTCCGCTCCTCCCAAAATCCGCCCCGCCCCCTCCGCGTCCTCTTTCAAAACGGCACCTACCCACTCCACCAACCCGTCGAATTCCTCCCCCGCGACAGCGGTACCGCCAAAGCTCCCATCTCCTACGAAGCCGCCCCCGACGCCGAACCCCGTTTCAGCGGCGGCCGCCCCCTCACGGGCTTCTCCGTCGACCCCGAAACCGGCCTCTGGACCCTCCGCATCCCCGAAGTCGCCAACAACGACTGGCATTTCAACTCCCTCTGGGTCAACGGACGCCGCGCCACCCGCGCCCGCTCCGCCAACGATTCCCTCCACGAAATCGTCACCGTTTCTGAAGAAATTCTCCCCGACGGCACCGCCCGCCAAACCCTCCTCGCCGATCCCGCCGATCTCGTTTCCCTCGTCGGCCTCACCCCCGCCGAAATCCGCGACGTCGAAATCGTCGCCTTCCACAAATGGGACCTCACCCGCAAATTCCTCGACGACGCCGACCCCGAAACCGGCCGCCTCGAAATCAGCGGCGACCCCATGAAACCGTGGAATCCCCTCGCCTCCGGCACCACCTTCTTCCTCGAAAACGCCGCCCCCGCCCTCGACGCCCCCGGCGAATGGTTCCTCTCCCGCGACGGCACCCTCACCTATTTCCCGCTCCCCGACGAAGATCCCGAAACCGCCGAAATCGTCGCCCCCATCGCCACCGCCTTCCTCTCCCTCCAAGGAAACGCCGCCGAAGAAAACCTCGTCCAACACATCGCCTTCCGCG
The DNA here is from genome assembly GCA_964544025.1 of uncultured Opitutales bacterium. Taxonomy (GTDB): domain Bacteria; phylum Verrucomicrobiota; class Verrucomicrobiia; order Opitutales; family T3Sed10-336; genus CAZJCL01. The sequence goes on from CAZJCL010000080.1 coordinate 1,538, forward strand.
GCCTCGCCTTCGAACATTCCCAATGGGACATGCCCGCCACCGGCATCGCCGGAGACCAGGCCGCCGCCTCCATCGAAGCCGACATCATGGCCGACGGCGCCCGCCACATCACGATCGAAGACTGCGAAATCGCCCACAACGGCCGCTACGCCATCTGGTTCCGCAACGGCTCCCAAAACATCGCCATCCGCCGCACCTACCTCCACGACCTCGGCGCGGGCGGCATCCGCGTCGGCCCCGGCCGCATCCCCGAAGACGACCGCAACCAAACCAGCCGCGTCGTCATCGACAACAACATCCTCCACTCCGGCGGACGCGTCCTCCCTTGCGCCGTCGGCATCTGGATCGGCCAAAGCGGCAACAACATCGTCACCCACAACGACATCGCCGATTTCTTCTACACCGGCATCTCCGTCGGCTGGCGCTGGGGCTACGACAAAAGCCTCGCCGAAAACAACCGCATCGCCTTCAACCGCATCCGCCACATCGGCCAAGGCCTCCTCAGCGACATGGCCGGCATCTACACCCTCGGCCCCTCCGCCGGCACCGTCATCGCCAACAACGTCATTCACGACGTCCACTCCCATTCCTACGGCGGCTGGGGCCTCTATACCGACGAAGGCAGCAGCGGAATCCTCATGGAAAACAACCTCGTCTATAACACCAAAACCGGCGGCTTCCACCAGCATTACGGACGCGACAACATCATCCGCAACAATATCTTCGCCTTCGGAAAAGAACACCAACTCGAACGCACCCGCGTCGAAAACCACCGCTCCTTCACCTTCACCCACAACATCATCCTCTGGGAAACCGGCGAACTCCTCCGCGGCGCCTGGACCGACTACAACATCGACATCGACCGCAACCTCTACTGGAAAACCGACGGCGAAACACCCACCTTCGCCGGAATGTCCTTCTCCGAATGGCAACGCACCGGCAAAGACCGCCATTCCCGCGTCGCCAATCCCCTCTTCGCCGACCTCGAAAACCTCGACTTCCGCCTCCCCTCCAACACCCCCGCCCGCGCCCTCGGCTTCCGCCCCTTCGACCCCACCGCCGCCGGAGTCTACGGCCCCCCCACCTGGCAAACCCTAGCCACCACCTCCCCTTTGGACGTTGAACGTTGAAAGTTGGACGTTTTCCCCTTCCCACCTTGAACCTTCAAACCTTCAAACCTTCAAACTTCTCCTGACTCCTGACTCCTGACTCCTGACTCCCGACTCCCCTCCCTCTTAAACCTTGAACTTTAAACCTTAAACTCCAAATCTTGCTCCCCTATGTGGAGCCAAATCCGTTTCCTTTCCGCCGCGACCATTCTCACCCTCGGAGCCCTCGCACCCGCCACGCTCCCCGCCCAACACTCCAATCTCGACGCCGCGGAACTCGCGCTGAAAAACATCCAACTCGCCCCCGGCCTCGAAATCGACATCTTCGCCGCCGACCCCCAACTCCTCAACCCCGTCGCCTTCACCATCGACGAACAAGGCCGCTTCTTCATCTCCGAAACCCACCGCTACAAAGAATCCATTTTCGACATCTGGGCCGCCACCCAAGACTGGAAAGACGCCGACGCCTCCTTCAAAACCGTCGAAGACCGCGCCAAATTCCTCGCCCAGGAATACGCCGGGAAAATCGAAATCCTCACCAAAGATTCCGAAATCATCCGCCTCGTCGAAGACCGCGACGGCGACGGCCGCGCCGACCACTCCGAAATTTTCGCCGACGGCTTCAACCAAACCGTCTCCGGCACCGCCGCCGGCGTCCTCGCCCGCCACGGCCAACTCTGGTTCACCAACATCCCCGACCTCTGGCGCTTCTCCTACGACGAAAACGGCACCTCCACCGAACGCGAAATCCTCCACACCGGCTACGGCGTCCACATCGGCGTCAGCGGACACGATCTCCACGGCCTCGCCATCGGCCCCGACGGAAAACTCTACTTCAGCGTCGGCGACCGCGGCGCCCACGTCGTCACCAAAGAAGGCAAAATCCTCGACTCCATCGACACCGGCGCCGTCTTCCGCTGCGACCTCGACGGCAGCAACCTCGAAATCTTCGCCACCGGCCTCCGCAACCCCCAGGAACTCGCCTTCGACCACCTCGGCAACCTCTGGGCCCACGACAACGACACCGGCGGAGCCGACAAATCCCGCGTCATGCACATCGTCGAAGACGCCGATTTCGGCTGGCGCTACTCCTACCAATTCATGTCCGGCTTCGGCCCCTGGGTGCAGGAAGAAGTCTGGAAAGGCGACATCGACGACGTCCTCCCCAATGCCGGATACGGCGCTCAAGGCCCCTCCGGCCTCGCCTTCAACCCCGGCACCGGCCTCCCCGCCAGCTACGACAACCACTTCATCGCCATCAACTTCCCCCAAGGCGCCGTCACCTACGCCCCCGAACCGAGCGGCGCTTCCTACATCATCGTCAACCGCGCCGATTTCATCCGCAACTCCGGCATCACCGACGTCGAATTCGGCCCCGACGGCGATGTCTACTTCACCGACTGGGGACGCACCTACCGCCTCCCCGATTCCGGCCGCATCTACCGCGTTTTCGATCCCGAACAAGTCAACAGCCCCGCCAAAGCCGAGCTGAAAGAACTCCTCTCCACCGGCATGGCCCACCGCGAAATCCCCGAACTCGCCCAACTCCTCGCCCACCGCGACCTCCGCGTCCGCCAAGCCGCCCAATTCGAATTCGCCGCCCGCGGCGAAATCTCCGAAACCCTCCAAAACGTCGCGCTAAGCCACGAAAACCAACTCGCCCGCCTCCACGCCCTCTGGGCCCTCCGCCAAATTTCCCCCGAAAAATCCGCCCCCACCATCGCCCAACTCCTCACCGACGCCGATCCCGAACTCCGCGCCCAAGCCGCCAAATTCGCCCCCGAAACCAATTCCGCCGATCTCGCGCCCGCCCTCACCGGCCTCCTCGGCGACGAAAACCTCCGCGTCCGCTTCCACGCCGCCCGCGCCCTCGGAAAACTCGCCGCGCAAAATCCAGCCCTCAACACCGCCGCCCTCGCCGATTCGCTCTTCACTCTCCTCCGCGAAAACAACGACGCCGACGCCTACCTCGTCCACGCCGGCATGATGGCCCTCCTCGACATCGCCGATTTCGCCCACCTCGAACGCGCCGCCACCGACGATTCCGCCGCCGTCCGCCGCGTCGCCCTCCTCGCCATGCGCCGCCTCGACGACCCCCGCATCGCCCAATTCCTCAACAATCCCGCGCCGCGCCTCCGCTACGAAGCCGCCCGCGCCATCAACGACGCCCCCGTCAACGCCGCGATGCCCGATCTCGCCGCCGTTTTGGCCAATCCCGAAACCGACGAAAACAT
>CAZJCL010000080.1:4980-10350 GCA_964544025.1 uncultured Opitutales bacterium
TCGCCAACGCTCCCGAACCCGTCCGCATCGCCCTCGTCCAAAGCGCCGGAAAACTCCACGCCACCGCGATCGCCGACCTCCTCTTCGAGACCCTCCAAAAACCGGAAACCTCCGCCCCCCTCCGCCAAGCCATTCCCGCGACTCTCGTCGAAATCGAGTTCAACCGCCTCCCGGAGATGATGCAGGTCGTCCTCTCCGATTCCGATCTCGCCATCCGCCGCTCCGGCATCGAACTTCTCGACCAAGTCGAAATCGGAAACGCCAGCGCCCTTCTCGCCAACCTCCTCGCCACCGAAACCGACCTCCGCCTCAGCCAAGCCGCGATTTCCACCCTCGGCCGCCTCCGCGAACCCGCCGCCGGCGACGTCATCGCCGATCTCCTCGACCAAATGCTCGCCGGAAAAATCCGCCCCGAGCTCCACCTCGAAATCCTCGAAGCCGCCGGGAAAAGCCCCTCCGTCGCCGTCAAACAACACCTCGCCCAATTCGCCCAAACCCTCAAACCCGCCGACCCCGTTTCCCCCTACCGCGTCACCCTCGTCGGCGGCGACGCCACCATCGGCAAAAAGATCTACGACGAAAACGACGCCCTCGGCTGCCTCCGGTGCCACGCCATCAACGGAAAAGGCGGCACCGTCGGCCCCGATCTCGCCGGAATCGGCTCCAAAAAATCCCGCGAATACCTCCTCCAGGCGATCATCGAACCCAACGCCACCTTCGCCGAAGGACACGAACGCATCGTCCTCGTCCTCAAAAACGGCGACACCGTAGCCGGACTCGTCGAAGCCGAAACCGACGAATCCATCACCCTCTCCACTCCGGAAACCCGCGTCGTCCAAAAATCCGAAATCCAAACCCGCCATCCCGCGATTTCCCCCATGCCCCCCGGCCTCGAAAAACTCATCTCCCACCGCGACCTCCGGAACCTCCTGGAGTACCTCACAACCCTGTAATCCAAAACAAACGCGAGGACACCAACCCCGCCCCAGCGCTCCAACCTTTTCCCCCGAACCCAAGCCCAAAAAAGCGACGCCGGATCCCTCCAGCGTCGCTTCTCAAACTCCTCGCAAATCCGCGAATTCAAAATCCGCGAACCGCACTTACTCCGCGAATTTCGCCCGAACCAAGTCGCGAAGTCTCTCCACGATTTCCTCGTTGTCCAACTTCGCCAAAACCTCGTCGAAGAATCCGAAAACCAGCAACTCCTTCGCCACCTTCGGCGGAATTCCCCGCGCCAGGAAATAATAAAGCTGCTCTTCCTCGATCCTGCCGGTCGTCGCTCCGTGCGAACATTTCACATCGTTCGCCAGAATTTCCAGCCCCGGCAACGAATTCGCCTCCGCCTCCGAATTCAACAACAGATTCCGGTTCGTCTGATACGCGTCCACATGCTGCGCGTCCTCCTCCACCCGGATCAGCCCCGAAAACAAGGTCCGCGCCGTATCGAGCAACGCGTTCTTATACAGCAAATCCGAAACCGTGTTCGGAGCCGCGTGCGTTTGCAGCGTCCGCTGATCGAACTCCTGATCGCCGCTCGCCACCGTCAACGAAAGCATCTCACTGTGCCCGCCCGTCCCCAACGCCTGGTTGTGCATCTCCGACCGGGCGAATTTGCTCCCGAGATTCAGATTCAGCGATGTGATAAACGAATCGCGGAACGATTGCGTCGAGTTCAACTGAAACGCCAAACTCTCCCGCCCCCAATCCTGCGCGCAAATATACGTCAACTTCGCGCCCGTCCCCGCGTAAAGGTCGTTGACCCCGCAGATGAAATTCCGGTTGTCCCGGTCCCGCGAGCCGAAGAAATCGACCAGCGTCACCTTGCTGTGATCTTCCGCGATCACCAGCGTGTGCGGAAAAATCGCCGTGTTATTCTCGCTCGCCCAATGATACGCGATCAGCGGCAACTCGATTTCCACATTCTTCGGCACGTAAAGAAACGTCCCCGCCCGGCAAAGCGCGCCATGCAAAGCCGAGAACTTTTCAGAACCGAGCTTGATCGGCTGGGCCATGAAATGCTTCCGCAAAAGCTCCTCATGCTCCACCACCGCCCGCTCCAGCGGCATCCAGATCACGCCTTTTTCCAGAAGCTTCTGCTCCAGCTCTACGTGCTCCGCCAAATGGTCGTCCGCGAAAACGATTTTCCCGGCAACTTCCGCCAGCGCGTTCGACCGCGCCCGCAATTCCGCGCGCTCACCGTCGCTCACCGGCCCCGGAATCGTGAAACCGTCGAGGGTGATCGCGTTCACATTCGCGAAACGCCACTCCTCGTTTTTCCGCGTCGGCATCGGAAGCTCTTCAAAACGCTCCCAACTCTCCCGCTTCTGTTCCAGCCACCAGCCAGGCGCTCCGTTTTCCCTCGCGAGAAATTCATCGAAATTCGCGCGATTCGAAAGCGTGGAGGCCACCGGTTCTTGTTGTGTCAATGTTGTTGAATTCAATGTGAAATAGGGTTTGGGAAACGGATTCCGCTTTTATCATTCCGCGACGCCGAAGGCGCATCGTTTCAATCCAAAATCGGAAATCCAAATTCCAAAATTCTTCGTTAACCGACCGATCCTTCCATTTCCAGATCGATCAACCGTTTCAGCTCCACGCTGTATTCCATCGGGAAATAACGGGTCAGATCGTTAATGAATCCATTAACGCTCAAACTCATCGCCTGCCCTTCTGTCATTCCGCGCTGCTGCATGTAAAAGATCTGCTCGGCGCTGACTTTACTTACGCTCGCTTCATGCTGCACCGTGTTCCCTTCACCGCGAACACTGATCGCCGGATAAGTATCGGTGCGGGAATTGGTATTGATAAGAAGCGCGTCGCACTCGGTGTTGTTGATACAACCTTTCAAATGCTTCGGCATCGTTACCAAACCGCGATACGTCGACCGCCCTTTCCCGACACTGATGCTCTTCGAAACGATGTTGCTCGAAGTCTCGTCCGCCGCGTGAATCATCTTCGCGCCGGTGTCCTGGTGCTGACCGTCGTTCGCCAGCGCGATGCTCAAAACTTCGCCGCGCGCCTTCCGGCCTTTCAGGATCACGCCCGGATACTTCATCGTCAGCCGCGAACCGATGTTACAGTCGATCCACTTCACCTCCGCCTCCTCGTGGGCGATCGCCCTCTTGGTCACGAGATTGAAGACGTTCGACGACCAGTTCTGCACCGTGATGTACTGAATCTTCGCTCCCTTCAGAGCGACCAGTTCCACCACCGCGCTATGCAGCGTCGCGGTATCGAATTTCGGAGCGGTGCAACCTTCCATATAGGTCACTTCCGAACCTTCGTCCGCGATGATCAAGGTCCGCTCGAACTGACCGAAGTTCTGCGCGTTGATCCGGAAATACGCCTGCAACGGATGACTAACCTTCACACCCGGCGGCACGTAAATGAAACTTCCGCCGCTGAACGCCGCGCTGTTGAGCGCGCTGAACTTGTTGTCACCGGTCGGAATCACCTTGCCAAACCACTTCCGGAAAATCTCCGGATGCTTGATCAAGCCTTCCGTGCTGCCGACGAAAATCACCCCTTGCTTCGCAACCGTTTCCTTGATGTTCGAGTAAGCCGATTCACTGTCGAACTGCGCCTCGACGCCCGCCAAAAACTTCCGCTCGTTCTCCGGAATCCCCAGCCGCTCGAACGTCCGCTTCACATCCTCCGGCACATCCTCCCACGAACGTTTCGGCTCGCGGTCTCCGGCCAGATAATAACGGATCTTGTCGAAATCGATCGCTTCAAGATCCTTCGTCGCCCAATGCGTCGGCATCGGCTTCGATTCAAAAACCTTCAACGCTTTCAGACGGAAATCACGGATCCATTCCGGTTCCTCCTTAACGTCGCTGATATAATTAATTACCTTCTCGGAAAGCCCGGTACCCGCATCGTATTTGTGCTGTTCCGGGTACAAAAAATCCCCGATGTCTGTCTTGATATCTACTATAGCTTCTTCCATGGAGTGCCTGGCTTAAAAGTTAATATGCCGCGCAATGAATGATAATGAATCCGCCTCCCGATTCAGGATGCGCCGACGAATTCTTCTTTAACCCAATCGTAACCCTTTTCCTCAAGCTCCAGGGCCAACTCTTTCCCGCCGGTCCGCACAACCCGGCCGTCATACATCACATGAACTTTATCCGGAACGATATAATCAAGAATCCGCTGGTAGTGCGTGATCAACAGGATTCCCATATCGGAACCGCGAAGCGTGTTCACCCCATCCGAAACCACCCGCAACGCGTCGATATCGAGACCCGAATCCGTCTCGTCCATCACCGCGTATTTCGGCTCGAGCATCGCCATCTGCAAAATCTCGTTCCGCTTCTTCTCCCCGCCCGAAAATCCTTCGTTCACCGAACGCGCCGTGAACTTCCGGTCGATCTGGAGCAAATCCATCTTCTCGTAAAGCCGCTTGTAATAAGCCGTCGCGTCCAGCTCTTCTCCCTCGGCCAACCGCGCCTGAACAGCAGCCCGCAGAAAATTCGCGATGCTCACGCCCGGAATCTCGCTCGGATACTGGAACGCCATGAACAGCCCCTCACGCGAACGCTCGTCCGGCTCCATTTCCATGATGTTCACGCCGTCCAGAATCACCTCGCCCGACGTCACCTCATAATCCGGATGCCCCGCCAGCGCCTTCGCCAGCGTGCTTTTGCCGGTGCCGTTCGGCCCCATGATCGCGTGCACCTCCCCTTTCGGCAGGACGAGGGAAAAATCCTTCAGGATTTGAGTCCCTTCGATGGAGACGTTCAGGTTCTTGATTTCCAACTGGTTCATAGAAAAATTAGTTTGTCTGACATTTCGGGCAAACGCCCCGGAAATTGATGTCGTAATGCGCCACCGTGAAACCCGCTTCCCGTTTCGGCGCCAACCGGGAAAGCACCGGAGCATCGAGATCGACGTCCTGCACTATACCGCATTTCTCACAATAAAAATGCCCATGCTCCCGAAGATTGCCGCAATACCGCGACGACTCCCGCTCATGGTTCACCTGCCGGATCAACGCACAATCGACCAGCTTTTCCAGGCAATTATAAACAGTTGCCAGAGAAATGCTTGGCATCTTTTCGCGCACCCGCCGGAAAACCTCGTCCGCCGTCGGATGATCCCGGCTCTCCATCAAAACATTATAAACAAGCTCCCGCTGCCGGGTCATCCTCAGACCGTTCCCGGCCAAGGCCTCGTCTAAACTGTTCTTCTGGCGATCGGACATCATGGAAACCCCTAATGAAGCCCCAATCTGGAATAATATCAAGAATTATTCTAAAATAAGCCTCTTCCCCCAATCCGCGCCCCCTCTTCAGATCTAAAATCCAAAATCCAAAATCTAAAATCCCCCTACACGTTTTGCTCGCTCAACCACCGCTCCGCCTCGAT
>CAZJCL010000081.1:0-10323 GCA_964544025.1 uncultured Opitutales bacterium
GGCGTCACGGATACCGGCACCACATGCTCCGCCCCTCCCCGCCAATCCTTCATATCCGCCGAAACTTCCGGCACGTAATCCAAATCCTGCACTCCCGCCGGACGCGTGTAGGTCAACGTCAGAAAACGCGCCCCCTCCAGCTCGATCTCTCCCGGTTCCGGAAGCCCGTCCCGGCCCGGAGCGCGCGGATCGCGATTCAGCGCGTATTCCATCAAATTCGGGATTCCGTTCGCGTTCGGATCAGCCCTCTCGCCGCTGATTTCCGGAATCGCCAGTTCGTCGGCGTTGAAATGCGTTTCCCGCCAGGCGCTCAAACTTCCCGCCGGCGATTCCGCCAACACCGGTTTCACGTCGATGTAATTGACGTTGAAATCTCCCGTCTCGAAATCCAGCAACAGCGTTTGCACCCCTTCTTCGAGCGCGATTTGCGGAATCGTCACCGTCGTCCACGATTGCCATTCTCCGGTATTCGGAACATCGACCCGCGCTTCGGTTTCGTCGTCAAAAACCACCCGGAAATGCTTTCCGCTCATCGGCGAAGCCACCCGAACATCCAACTGGTAAACTCCGGCCCGCTCCACATCCACCGTGTAAAGCAACCACTCGCCTTCCGTGATCCAGCCGACGTTGTAACCGCCGCCCGCATCGCTCGTCCGTTGAATATCCACAGTCTCGTCCGTGCGAAACTCAAAGCCCTGATTCAGCGTCGTGCTGTCGTGATACGCGACGCCCTGACCTCCCAAATCGAATTCCACCGCCGCCACCCGTCCCGGCAACGCGATCGGTTCGCCGCTGAACGGAGCCCGCTCGCCGCCGCTTCCACCGCCGCTTTCCACGACGATTGTCACCGGTGCCGAATCCGTCGCCACGCCCTCGATATCGGTCGCCCGCACCGTCAGCGAATGCGTTCCGGCCGCCGCGTTGTTCCAGACAAACCGGTACGGACTCGTCGCCGATTCCCCGATTTTCGAACCGTTGGCGAAAAACTCCACCCGCGCGATTCCGCCGTCCGGCGACGAGGCCTGCGCCACGATTTCCACCGGCTGGCCTCCGCCAAAAGTCGCGTTGTTCGCCGGAGATTCCACGCTCAAAACCGGCGGCTGATTCACCGCCACGGCGATCAGTTCGAAATGATTCAAGTTAAAATCCCCCCGCTCGAACGCCAGCCGGATCACCTTCCGCCCATGGCTCAGCGTCACCGGCACCGTCACCGTCCGCCAGGTTTGCCAACCTCCGGTCGCCGGAATCGAAATCGGCCCGGAAACGTCCTGTCCGTCGAGCAACATCCGCACCCGGCCGCGATCGACCATGCTCGCCACCCGCAACTGAAGATCGTAACGCCCGGAAGCGGTCACGTTGGCCGTGTATTCGAGCCATTCGCCATCGACGATCCAGCCGACGTTATGTCCGGTTCCTCCATCCGAGGTCGCCTCGATGTCGACGTTTTCCGTCAACCGCAAAGTCGCCCCCTGGTTCACCGGCACCGTATCGAAATACGCGATATTCAAGCCGCCGAAATCAAAATGCTCCGCCTCGATCCGACCCGGAACAGTCGACGGTTCTCCGTGATACGGTTTCCGCTCCACCAAACCCGCTCCCGAGCCGACCGGACTGATCTGCCGCCGATACGATTCCAGATTGCTTACGCCGTCGCCATTCGCGTCCGCGTTCGGATCCGCGACTGTCGCGGTCGAAAAATCCCACGGCGTCCCAAACCAATACATCTCAAACCAGTTCGGCAAACCGTCCCCATCCGCGTCGCCGTATTCGCTATACAAAAACGGTTCGCGATCCCCGAAATCCAGTCGCCAATGCCGCTCGAACTCGCTCGAAATCCCCACGATGCCGTTGTCCTGCCGAAACGGTTTATCCGTCACCGGCTCCGGCGATTCCACCCGCAGTTGCACCGATCCGTTCCGGATCAATTCCGCGCTCACCGGCCCCGGCGTCACCGGAAACTGCTGAAAATGCATTCCCGCCGGCGCGTCGTATTCGCCCCGCCCCGGAACGCGAATCCGCGCCGGTTGCGGCAAAATCGTCATAACCTCGATCACCCCCTCCTTGAACATCTTTTGCTGAAACGGAAACACCTTCGCGTCCCCCGAGTATTTCCGGGAAAAAATGTAAACCTTGTCGTGCGTCGGCGACGGCTGATTTCCGCTGCGCCACCAGTTGATGAAATACTCGCTCAAATCGAACAGCGAGTAACGCGTGTTCAAACCCGGAGAAATGTTCGTGTTCTCGTGATAATCGTTCCAGGTCGTCAGCTGCAACAACGTGCTCCCGTGTTCCCTCGCCGCCTGCCAGTGCTCGCGAAGTCCGTCCGTTCCCGGCCCGCCGCGATGCGAATTCGTCCGGTTATTATCGTAATTCATGATAATCGGATGCCCCCACTCCTTCCCCGCCTCCTTCGTCGCCCGGGCGAAATCCTCCGTGTGTTTGCTCGGCAAGAATTCGCAAAGCGCCGGCATATGTTTCGCCACCACTTTCGCCGCCCGGTAATACCCGTCCGACGGAACTCCCCGATCCCGCAATCCGGAATAAAACGCCCCCATATCGAACTGGAAATACAGCGGTTGCCCCACCAGTTGCTCGATCTGCTGAAACGCGTCCTTGATCAATTCCCAACCTTCCGGCGTCGTCCGGGCGATGTCCACCAGCGTCTGGTCCTCGTATTTCCGCCACAGATACTCCACCCAGATGAAATTCGATTGATACCCGAAAATAATCGGCTTCCCATCGCGCCGCGCCAATTTCGGACTGTTGCCGTGCCGATCCAGCAGATACTTGATCGCATCGACATTCGCGGTCGTGAATCCCTTCGACAAATCCAGCGTGTTCGGATCCGGGCAAATGCTGATCTCAAACGGATAATCCTTCTCCTCCGCCACCTTGAAAAGCGCGTCCAAAAACCGCTTCGCATTCTCGTCTCCCGCCCAGGCGTTCACCGCGAAACCGTCGATCCCGATCCGCATCGCCCGCCGAATCTGCAAATCCGCCGATTGCTCCAGCGTCAGATTCATATCATACGGCGAAAACGCCAAATTCCGGTAATCCCCGCCATTGGAAAGGCTCGGATCACCCAATTGCGGATTCCGCGTGTAATACGGCATCGCGCCGTGGCCCACATTCAAACTCCCCATGTGGTGCGCAAAGACCTTCTTTTCCCGGCCGCTTTGCGCCTCCATTTGCGTTCCCACCGCCACCGTCGTCAGAACTGCCAATAGGACGGCTTTGGGGAAAATTTGCCTCCCGGCTCCGAAGATCCGGCAAATTTTTTCGCGTAATGTAAACATGACTCCGAAAGCGCCGCTCCGGACTGTGATTAGCCCGCGGTCCTGACAGACCGCTCGCCCCGATGAAGACCCCTCAATAAACCCTGCTGGTTTCCCCGATCAAGACTTAGGAACTTTGCTTAGCGGCTCAATAGGTGAACAACCGACGTTTTTTCAAGCAGCCGAAGCAGGAAAATCCGCGCAAATCCTGCAAAAGAGAGGCTTAGCCCCTAAAGTTCACCACCTTACAACTGGTTGAAAAATTCCGCTTCCCGCCCGATATCACCCCGTAGCATCAGCGCTTCGCTGATGAACCGTCGCGCACCCCACCGCCGCGCAACACCTCAATCCTCCCCACGCCACCGCGGCGAACTCCAACAAACCCCCGCCAACACCACCGCGTAAAGCTGCACCGCCGGAATCTGCAACGGAAAATCCCCCGCCGCGTGCACCAGCAACACGAAAAGGCTCAGCCCGATCGCATAAAGAGTGATCGATTCCGCCGTCGGCGCCGATTTCCGCCCATTCCAAAGCGTGAAACCCGCCCGCAGCAGCGCGCCGAAATATAAAATCGCCCAAAGCGCGCCGCCCGCGATTCCCCACTCCACCGCGATTTGCAGATAATCCTGATGCGCAAACTGCATCCACAGCCAAAACGGCTGAAAATCCGTCCCTCCCCGAAAATCCGGAAACGTCCGCATCCAGCTCCCCGGCCCAAATCCCCAAATCCCGCTCTCCCCGACCATCTCCACTCCCACCCGGATTCCTGCCAATCGATCAAACGGCGGCTCCGACGGAAATCCCCCCTCCCGCTCCATCGCCTCCGGAAGCGCCGCCACCGTCGAAAACCACGCTTCCCAACGTTCCGCGAACAACCCCGCCCGACCCGTTTTCACCCCCAAAAATCCGCCAGCCAGCAAAACTCCCGCCACCGCCGCCAAAACCGCCACCCGCCCTTTCCAGCCGGTCTCCGCAAACACCCGCCACCCCGGCCAAACCAGAAACGCCACCCCCAACAACGCCGCCAAAAGCATTCCCGCCTTCGAAACATTCACGAAAACCGCCGCCAAAATCACCGCGCCCGCCGCCAATGGCAGCAGCATTCGCCCCCGCTTCCGCCCCTTTCCGCGAAAAAACACCCCGAACGCAATCCCGATCGCCAGCGGCCAAACCAAATTCAGAAAAGCCGCCGCCGAACTGTGATGAAAAAACGTCGCAAAAAAATGACCCGGCATCCGGTCCCGCTGATCCCCAAACCGCTCCACCCCGAAAATATTCTCCCAACCCAGCCCCGCCTGAATCATCCCGAAAACCGCCAGCGAGACCCCCGTTCCGATCATCGCCGTCAAAAACCGCCGCCGCCACCGCGGATCCCGCGCCAAATCCGCCGCCAGCAACATCGCCCCCACCATCCCCGTCGCCAGCAAAGCCATCGCGGTTCCCGGCCGCTCCGTCGTGCTCATCGGCCACCGTTCCAGGTTCCACGCCACCGCTTCCGCCGATTCCGCGCTCAACAGATGCGCATTCGAAGCCGAAGCCAAAAACCACCCCAAAACAACCAATGCCGCCCCCGCCGCCCAGCAAACCACCGGAACCCTCGGCCCCCGCCTTTTCAAAAAACATCCCGCCAACCCGATCCCGCCGCAAAACGTCAACGCCACCCCCAACCCCCAAATCCCCTCAATCCGCGTCGATCCGTACCACCAAGGCGCCGCCACCAGACAAACCAACAAAAGCCATCCGCCCGCCCCTTCCACGCGACGCCCGATAACCCCCGGTTTTCTCCGTTGTCCGTAATTCATTGAGAGTCCTTCCCCGTCGCATTCGCCGCGACGAACCTCTCTATTCTGCCCTGCAAAACGATTCCCGCAAAGGCCAAACCCATTCCCCCGATCCCACTTCAAGGATTCCCCAACTGCCCCCAGCAGGCGCTCACCTAATCCTCCCACAAGGCCCCCGCCTACGCCTCAACCCCACGAAGCCCGATACCCCCGCGCCCCATTCCCGGTTATCATTTCCCCCAACCACCACCTCGCCGCGCCTCCACCCAATCCAAAATCCGCAATCCAGAATCCACAATTCCCAATCCCCTTCTCCCCATGATCTATCTACTCTCCGCCATCATCGGAATCGCCAGCTGGTACGGCCCCGAACTCGAAGGCCGCCCCACCGCTTCGGGCGAATCCTTCAATCCCTCCGCCTACACCGCCGCCTCCTGGCATCATCCGTTCGGCACCCGCCTCGCCGTCACCAATCTCAACACCGGCGAAACCGTCGAAGTCCGCGTCAACGATCGCGGCCCCGCCCACCGCCTGAACCGCGTCATCGACCTCTCCCAAGCCAGTTTCGCCCAAATCGCCGACCTCGACCAAGGCCTCGTCCGCGTCCAAATCCGCGTCATCGAAGACGACGAATAGTCCACGTCCGCCCCATCCTAAGGATTTTCCCCACCCGGTTACCGTAGATTTGAGGATAGTTGCCCCACTTCCCGCTCTGTTATCATTCGCCCTCTTCTCGGGGATTCACCCGGAAAACTCTATCGAAGCGGATGAAAATTACTGTCTGGGGAATCAACTACGCACCGGAGCCAACGGGGATCGCCCCCTATAATACCGATCTTTGCGCCTGGCTGCGCGAACGGGGCCACGAGGTGCGCATGATCACCGGCTTCCCCTATTATCCCACCTGGAAGAAATCCGATGCCGACAAACGCTCCTGGTTCCGCCGCGAAGAACAAAACGGCGTCGAAATCCACCGCTGCTGGCAATTCGTTCCCAAACAACCGAAAGCCATCACCCGCATCCTCCACGAAGCCAGCTTCATTTTCACCTCGTTTCTCCGCCAACTCTTTCTCCCCCGCCCCGACCTTCTCATCGTCATCAGCCCCCCCCTTCCCCTCGGCCCCGCCGCCTGGCTGCTCGGACTCCTGAAAAGAGCGCCGTATCTTTTTCACGTCCAGGACATGCAGCCCGACGCCGCCGTCACCCTCGGACTCCTTCGCCCCGGCGCTCTCACCCGCGTTCTCTACGGCATCGAACGTTTCTCCTATTCCCGCGCCAAAGTTGTCAGCGGTATCACGCAAGGAATGCTCGACATGTTCGACCAAAAGGGCGTGCCCGCCGAAAAACAGCTTCTTTGGCCCAACTGGATCATCCCCCGGAAACAGGCAGAAAACCCCGAATCCGCGCTCCCCCCCGGCGCCTTCCGCGAACACGCCAAAATTTCCCCCGCTGATTTCCTCGTCGTCTATTCCGGAAACCTCGGCAAAAAACAGGGTCTCGATATCGTCCTCGACGCCGCGGAAATCCTCGCGGAGCAAGATTCCCGCAAGATCACCTTCGTCATCGCCGGAGAAGGCGCGGCCGCAGCCGATCTCCGGCAACGCATCGACCGCCAAAAACTCCCGGTCCGCCTCCTGCCCCTGCAAGACGAACCGATGTTCCGCGCCATGCTCCGCGACGCCGACGTCTGCCTGGTCACCCAACAAAAAGGTTCCGGCGCCCTCTTTTTCCCCAGCAAACTGATCTCCCTGCTCGCCGCCGGTTGCCCGGTCGTCACCGTCGCCGACGACACCAGCGAACTCGCCAAAGCCGTTCGCGAAGGCGGATTCGGCCGCAATGTTCTCCCCGGCGACGCCTCCGAGTTCGCCCGAAACATCTCCGCGCTCGCCGCCGATCATCAAGCCTTGCCCGCAATGGGCCAAGCCGGACGCGAATGGGTCGAACGTTTCTCCCGCGAAGCCGTCCTGAGCCGGTTCGCCGCGCACATCGAACGCAGCCGTAAAACACCGGAAGGGAATATCTTAGAATACCCAGTTCACCAACGAAAATAACCGTCACCCACCATGCCAACAACACAAAGCCCCTCGCCGCGACCTCATTTAATGGAAACCCCTATTGCGACCGCCCGCCCTTTCGAGTCTAATCGTGACGGGACATTTCTGGCTAACCGTAGTGGAGGAGCGCACGCCGTATCAGGCGAAATCGCGAGGGAGTGAAGGAAATCCAAACAATCGTAAGGGACAGCCCTGCCAACCGTTAATTTATATCAACCATGTTAGTGAAAAATCCACCCGCCTACAATCGAAGCTCAGATTCCATGAAGGACCAAATAAAGGGACAGAAGACCAAGACGAAGGTCTTTTTGGTCGACGATCATCCCCTGGTCAGAACCGGGATTGCTCAGTTGATCAATAAAGAACCTGACATGCAGGTTGTTGGTGAAGCCGAAGACGCGCCCGACGCGCTGCGCGGCCTCAGCGCCACCAAACCCGATCTGGTGACGGTCGATATTTCGTTGCGCGGCTACAACGGCATCGAACTGATTAAAAACATCAAATCGCTCCACCCCGAGTTGCCGATTCTCGTGCTTTCGATGCACGAGGAAGGCGTCTACGCCCAACGCGCCCTCCGCGCCGGAGCCCTCGCCTACGTCATGAAACAGGAAGCGCCCGACAAGGTTCTGCTGGCGATCCGGCGCATCCTGAACGGCGACATTTACGTCAGCGAAAAAGTCGGCGTGCAAATGCTCCATCAAATCGTCAACGGCGGTGCCAATCCGCACGGCTCTCCCGTCGACCGTCTCAGCGACCGCGAACTCGAAGTAACGCAACTGATCGGCGAAGGCCGCACCACCCGCGAAATCGCCTCCTATCTCAACGTCAGCGTCAAAACGATCGAGTCGCACCGCGCGAACATCAAAGAAAAACTCGGGCTAAAGAACGGACCTGAATTGATCAAGTTCTGCGTGCAGTGGGTGGAACAACAGATTTCCTAAGTCTGGGCCGCCGGTTCGCGTCCTGAAACAACCGGCCCGCCGCCCGCATGAGTGCCACCGACACTTTCCGCAAACCGCAACCCGGAACGAGCGGCAGGAATGTTTCCGCGTCCGCTGCTCGCGCCGCCCTCGCTCCGCATCGGGTTTTCCTCCTGCAAAACCATCCCTTGATGGTGCTCGGAACCCGCACCTTCATCGAGAGCCAGCCCGACATGATCGTCTGCGGCGCGGCGCTCGTTCCCGGCACGGTTTCCGAGAACCTTCCCGAGCCGCGTCCAAGCGTAATCATCCTCGAACTGTCCATCTGCGGCCCGTTCGACTTCACATTCCTCCAAAAACTCCGGAAAGAATTCCCCGAAATCCCGATCCTCGCCTTCTCCTACCACGAGGAAATCATCTTCGCGGAACGAGCCCTGGAAGCGGGCGCGAACGGTTTTCTAATGAAGGAAACCAATCCGCAAAACCTCGGAAACGCGATCCGGCAGGTCGCCGCCGGCCAAACTTACCTCTCGGAACGCGTCCGGCACCGGTTGGAACGCGAACGCCAAATTGGCGACGCCTTGAACGGTTCCCGCGTAAAATCGTTCACCAACCGCGAACTCCAGATCTTCCAGGCGCTCGGCGAAGGATTGTCCGACGACGCCATCGGCATCCAAACCGGCCTGAGCCGGCAAGCGATCGGAAGCGCCCAATACCGGATGCGAAAAAAACTGGGGTTGGAAACGCGCGCGCAACTCGCCGACTGCGCCCGCCACTGGGCCTATTACGAAGGCGACTTCGCCTAAAGCTTCGCTCCCCGCCGGCAGAAAATGCGCAAACCGATCCGGTTCCGCGCCCGTTTGACTTTTTATTACAGTTTTTTCAAACGGTTGACTATGGGAATGGCTTGCGATTCCTGTTCGACATTCGCATTGTGAAACCTTTCTTTCGTGAGTAAGCTTCCACCGCCCGAAGGAAAACGTGCCATGCAACCTTCATTCATTATCGGGAATAGCCAGCCAACGTATCGTCCGCCACGCGACATTTTGCGCAAGAATCCCTAGTTCCCTTTCTTTACCTACTTAAACAGGAACCCTAAATGACCAGCGTCCCCAACTCTCATCGCAACGGAAAATCCAAAATTTTTCTTGTCGATGACCATCCTCTGATGAGGCAAGGCATCGCGCAGCTCATAAACGAGCAACCCGATATGACCGTCTGCGGCGAGGCTGAGGACGCTTCTTCCGGATTAAAAGGAATCGAGCAAACGCATCCGGACGCCGCGATCATCGACATTTCCCTCCGGGGAACCAATGGCATCGAACTCATCAAAAACGTAAAAGCTCTCTACAAATTCCTCCCCATCCTAGTGCTCTCCATGCACGACGAAAACGTCTACGCCCAACGCGTGCTCCGCGCCGGGGCGCTCGGCTACGTGATGAAACAAGACGCCGGCGACAGAGTCGTCGCGGCCCTCCGCCGAACCTTAAGCGGCGAAATCTACGTAAGCGAAAAGGTCGGCAGTCAAATGCTCCACCAAGCGCTGTCCGGCCGAGGAAAACCCGACGCATCCCCGGTAGATCGTCTAAGTGACCGCGAGTTGGAAGTCATCCAAGCCATCGGCCGCGGAAAAGCGACCCGCGAAATCGCAAAAGAGCTCAACGTCAGCGTAAAGACAATCGAATCCCACCGTGCGCACATCAAAGAAAAACTAGCACTGCGCAACGCCAGCGAACTGGTAAAATTCTGCGTCCAATGGGTCGAAAACGAAATCAACCCCCGAAGCTAAGGTTCCCCTTGTAACATTCATTAAGCAGATTCCCAAAACGCCGCCGCCGCTCCCCGATAGAACTCGCAAAAACTGTTCGCGCTCCAACGCCTGAACCCCTTTTATCCCGGACGGACTCCCGAAAATAACCCGGTGCCCAAAGCGTCGGTCTCGGCGCTTCGGAATCTCACCGATCCCGGAGGGATCACAGCTTGTAGCCGGTGGTTGAGCGAAGCGACACCACCAGATTGCCCTGTATCCCGGAGGGACTCCCGAAAATAGCCCGGCGCCCAAAGCGTCGGTCTCGGCGCTTCGGAATCTCACCGATCCCGGAGGGATCACAGCTTGTAGCCGGTGGTTGAGCGAAGCGACACCACCAGATTGCCCTGTATCCCGGAGGGACTCCCGAAAATAGCCCGGCGCCCAAAGCGTCGGTCTCGGCGCTTCGGAATCTCACCGATCCCGGAGAAATCACAGCTTGTAGATAACATGAGGGCGACAAGTGGAGAAAGTTCTCCAAAATGT
>CAZJCL010000082.1:0-10317 GCA_964544025.1 uncultured Opitutales bacterium
GCTTGGGAGCGAAATTCCAGCGGGCGCTGGTTTCCGAGATTGTCGGGGTGAACGCACAAACGGGCGCGAAGACCAGCAGCCGACGCGATCCGCTTGGTATAGTCACCAAAGCAGGTCCGCTCTATGAAGCAATTGATAAGACTTCATGTAACTGGACAACCAATCCCGAAGAGGCGGAAACGAATAAAAAAGGTGAACCGATTTTGTATAATCCAAGTGGATCTTCTGAGGGGAAACCAGGCAATCCATCTAAAGCAAATCATAGTTCGGTCACTCCCACCTACACAAAAGACAAGGGCGGCGTCACCATCGACTACGCCGAGCAAACCACCGTCCTTTCCCTGCCCGCACTGCGCCGTCTGCGTTTCCCGATCAACGGCGGCACGCCCACTCCGGAATCCGATGCGGCCGGACGCACCGTTCTCGCCGCCCTGGCTTTGACGGCCGTGGCGTTGGCCTCGGAAAACGGATACGATCTTCGGTCCCGCTGCCTGCTTTGGCCGGAAGAGGAGTTGCAGTGGCAGCTTCTGGAAAAGCCGGGCGGCGAACCGGTCACTTTCGCGATGGATGCCGATGCGGCCATTCGCACGTTGAAGGAAGCGGTCGCCGCCGCCGAAAACACCGGACTCAAATGGCGAAAGGAGCCGCTCAAACTGACACCGGCTCCCCAACTCGTCGAATTGCTCCAGCGCAGCCAGGAACTCGCCGCCGCCGAATCCACCGAAGAAACCGGAGGTTGAGCCATGCTCACGCTCGGAATCGACTACCTGACCGGATACGCGACGGCCACCTCCGCCGGCGACCGAAATCTGGCGGAATGGCCTCCGCACCCGGGGCGGATTTTTATGGCGATGGCGGCGGCGTATTTCGAAACCCGTCCCGATGCCTCGGAAACTTCCGCTCGGACGGATTGGGAAAACGAAGCCGACGCCCTGCGCTGGCTGGAACGGCTGGACGCTCCGGCGATCTGCGCGGCGGAAATTGACAAACGCGATGTCGTCGAAGTCTTCGTTCCTCCCAACGATATGGGGCCGACCAAGCGGACGAGCGTTCCCGCTTACCGGACCAATCGCCAGCCGCGCACGTTTCCCAAAGTCCGCCCGCACGAAAGCCGCGTTTACCTCCATTGGGCGGAGGTGGACCTGCCGGATCAACACCGCGCCGCTCTCGAACGCGTTTGCGCCAAGGTCATCCGGATCGGCCACTCTTCATCCCTCGTGCGGATGTGGTTGAGCGACGAGGATCCGCCGTCTTCGCCGAATTTCCTGCCGGTTCAAAATGAAACCGGATCCCGGCGGACCGAACGTTTCCGCGTCGCCGGGGCAGGGTGTCTCGATTATCTCCGGGATCAATACAATGGCGAAGCGGTGGACCGGTTCTACGAGTTTCATTCGCAAATTCAAACCGCGAAAGGCAAAGAACAAAAGGCGCTGAAAATCGAATTCGAGAAACAGTTCGGCATGCCCTGGGAAGTCCATCTTGCCGCGCCCGCATCCCGCCGCCCCATTCTCAGCATGACGCAAGCCTACCGCCGAACCGACAGTTCCACCGATCCGGAATCGCCGTCGGCAACCTCCGTGTTCGATGACGCGCTCCTCGTTTTGGACAAACGCGAAGGCCCCGCGCTCGGACTCGAGTCGACCTGGCAACTCCTGACCGCCCTGCGCGGCGCGATTGAAAAAAACGCCGAGCCAACTCCGGAATGGGTCAGCGGCCACCAACCCGATGGCCGCCCTTCGGAACAGCCGCACCTGGCGCTTCTTCCGCTCGGTTTCGTCGGAAGCGACTACGCCGACGGGCATTTGCTCGGCGTGGCACTGGCTTTTCCCCGATCGGTTTCGTTAGAGGAAAGAGGGAAACTCGTCGGCAAACTCCTCTACGACGCGACCGGCCGCGCGAAGGATTTGCGTCTCACCCTTGGCAAGCTCGGAGTCTGGACGCTGGGCGAAGAGGAAAGACCCTCGCCGCCGATAGCGCTTCGATCCGCCACTTGGACCGGCCCGGCAAAAATCTGGGCCAGCGTGTCGCCGGTCGTGCTGGATCGTCATCCGAAAGCCGATCCTCGCAAAGACCGGAGCGCCTATATCGCCGAAGTCGCCGCCATCGTTTCCGCGAGTTGCCAGCGCATCGGGTTGCCGGCGCCAGCGGAGATCGACATCGATAAAACCTCCTGGCATCGCGGCGCTCCCCGCGCCAAACCGGGGCCGGACGGATTTCAGCTCATGCCCCAGCGGCCCGGCGGCCCGAACCGGCGGCAGGTCCACGTCTGGCTGCGTTTTGAACAACCGGTTCTCGGCCCGGTTCTCTTGGGGGCGGGGCGATACCGGGGATACGGACTGTGCAAGCCGTGGAGAAAGGGAAAAGCGGAATGAACAACCCGGACCTGCCCATCTACACCATCCGCGAACTGCCGATCGTTCTGGACAGCGATCTGGCAAAGGCCTACGGGGTGGAAACCAAGGTCTTTAATCAGGCTTTCAAACGAAATTCAAAACGGTTTCCCCCGGAATTCGCATTCCAACTAACTGATGATGAATGGCTTGCTTTGAGGTCACGAATTGTGACCTCAAAGACCAGAGGCGGGCGACGCTACCTCCCGTGGGTCTTCACCGAGCACGGCGCGCTGATGGCATCGACGATTCTCAGCTCGGAAGAAGCAATCGCAATGAGCGTTTATGTCATCCGGGCGTTCGTCAACATGCGCGAGCAACTGATGGCGAACGCGAACATCCTGAAGAAATTGGCGGAAATCGAAAAATCGCTGATGCAGCACGACAAAGCGCTTTGGGATCTTTACCAAAAGCTTCTTCCTCTTTTGCAGCCTCCGCCGGAAAAGCCGAAACACAAAATCGGATTCCTCACCAAATCGACATGACCTTCCCCGCCTTTGACGAATTTTTCCAGGAACTGAACCGCACGGACGACGGACAACCGCTTGCCCCGTTTCCCTGGCAGCGCGATCTCGCCCAACGAGCCGTCGCCGGGAACTGGCCGGAGTTCATCGCCGCGCCGACCGGCAGCGGGAAAACCGCCTGTCTCGAAGCCGCGGTTTACGCGCTGGCGGCCCAGGCGCACCTTTCCTCCAGCGAGCGCACCGCATCGCGACGGATCTTTTTCATCGTCAACCGCCGGATTATCGTGGACGAGGCGTTCGACCGTGCGTGCCGAATGGCACAGGCGCTGGCGAATCCCGGTCACGGCCGGCCCGCCTGCGCCGCAGTCGCCGAAGCTCTGCTTTCCCTCAACCCGCCACCGGACGGAAGAACAAAATTTCCGCGCAGTCCCCTGGAATGCGTGCAATTGCGCGGTGCGATCTTCCGTGACCAGCGCTGGGCGCGATCTCTTTTGCAGCCAACGATCATCGCCACGACCATCGATCAGATCGGTTCCCGAATGCTCTTCCGGGGCTACGGAGTCACGCCAAATGCGCGCCCGATCCATGCGGCACTGGTCGCGACCGACGCACTCTGGATTCTCGACGAGGCTCACATCAGCCGCCCGTTCGCGGAATCCGTCGCCTTGCTTCAACGCTACCGCGAACACCATCTCGCGCAAAACCCGAGCGCCATCCAGCCGCCTCCGCTGCGATGGGTGCAAATGACCGCAACACCGCCGAAACACGCCACCAACACCATCGGCCTCACCGCCGCCGATCGCGAACATCCGGTTCTCGCCCGGCGGATCGGCGCAGCGAAGCCGGCAAAACTGGTCGTTTCCGAAGCCAAAACCAAAGCGAAACAACTCGAAGCGCTGGCCGCGAATCTCGTCGATCAAGCCGCCGCCATCATCGGCGAATCCGCACCGCGCTCCCTGGCCATCATGGTTAACCGCGTCGCCACCGCCCGTCTCGTGACCGAACTCCTCGAAAAGGAGGCGAAATCGAAGAAACTCCGTTTCGATGCGAATTCCACGCTTCTGATCGGACGGATGCGCCCCATCGATCGCGACCGGGAAACCGCACGGATCCAGGCGACGTTGAAAAGCGCCGCCCGCCGCGAACCGGTTCCCGAAGGCGCAGCCGCTCCTCCCGTCGAAATCGTCGTGGCCACCCAATGTCTGGAAGTCGGCGCCGATCTCGATTTCGACGCTTTGGTCACCGAATGCGCCAGCCTCGACGCGCTTCGCCAGCGTTTCGGCCGGCTCAACCGGACCGGACGCGAGATTCCGGCCCGTGCGGCCATCGTCATGCCGGATCACCTGATCGAACCCGACGACAAAAAACTCGATAAACTCACCGCCGATGACCAACCCCTCGACCCGATTTACGGAAACGCCCTGTCCGCCACCTGGAACTGGCTTCGCTCCATCGCTTCCGAAAACGCCGTCGATTTCGGCCTCATGGCAATGGAGAATCTTCTAAAAGAGATTGCCGAAAAAGAAAACGAACTCCTCCGTTTGCAGGCGCCTGCCTCGACCGCGCCGGTTATTTTCCCCGCTTATCTCGATGTCTGGGCGCAGACGAATCCGACTCCCTGGCCGGATCCGGATCCCGCGCATTTCCTCCACGGAAAGCAAAACGGCAGCCCGGATGTTCTTATCGTCTGGCGCGCCGATCTGTCGCCGGACGCTTCGCTGGAATCCGCCTGCCACGATCTCAGTCTCTGCCCGCCCTCGCAGGTCGAAGCGTTGCCCGTCCCTCTGCATCTCTTTCAAAACTGGTTTTTCCAGGAAAACCCGAAAGAGAGGGCCGAAGCCGACACCGGCGATCTGCTCGGAGGAGCCGTCCCGCCCGACGCACCCCGAGGCCGAAACGAAAAGAAAACTCCGGTCGGACCCGCGCTCCTCTGGCAAGGAACGCGGGACAGCCGCTTCGTTAAAAAGCCCGCGGACATCTTTCCAGGCGCGACCATCGTCCTGCCGGTGGAACTCGGGGGATGGAGCCAGCTCGGCCATCTTCCGGAAGCTCCGTCCGATCCGGCGACGGGAAAAGAGAAAGACGATCCGATTCCGTTCTCCGAACTTCTCCGCCGCGTCGATCGGGCGGAAGAAGCGTTTCCGGTCACACGGGGCCGCACGATTCTTCGTCTGCGTCCGGATTTTTTCCCCGGCGTAAGCGGTGGAGAAGCGTGGCAAACGCTCCTTAAGTATACAAGCGATGCTGATGAAAATCTGAACTCAAAAGAGCTTCGGAACCTCCTCGACGACGCTTCCAAAGAAACCGATTTGCCCGAGCCGCTGCGGAAGAAACTGGCCTTGCTCGCCAACCGCAAGTTCGGCTTCAACGAAGAACGATATTTCGACGAAAAAACCGGCATCGTTTTCACCACGCGGCGGCGTATCGCGCAACAGCCGGTCATGGCCCAGGCGGAAGACGAGGACGACGAGTGGAGCCGGTCCGCCTCCTCCGATCCGGTTACCCTGAGCGCGCACACCCGCCACGTCGCCGATCTTGTCGCAATTACCGCGAAAGCCCTGGATTTGGGCGAGCCGCTGACAGAAGCCCTCGTCACCGCCGCCGAACTCCATGACTGGGGCAAACTCGATCCCCGCTTCCAGGCGCTTCTGCTCGGCGGCAACCGCCACGCCGCCTACGCGCTCGCCGAGCCGCTGGCGAAATCGGACCGGATTCGCACCAGCGCCCGCGAACGGGAAGCCGCGCGGAAACGCTCCGGTTTGCCCGACAGTTTCCGGCATGAATTCGCTTCGCTTCACCTCGCGGCACATCCCGCCGCGGCCGAACGTTTGCCCGCCGATTCCGATCTTCGGAATCTCGTGCTGCACCTCATTGCGACCCACCACGGACATGCCCGTCCCTTTGCTCCCGTCGTCGACGATCCCGATCCGCCGCCGCTTTCCACATCCGCGTTGGCGAACGCTCCGGAAGCGACTGCGGGCAGCTTGCAACGAAAAGAACACCCCGCGCACCGGCTCGATTCAGGAATCCCGGAGCGTTTCTGGAAACTTCTCCGTCAACACGGTCCGTGGGGGCTCGCTTTTCTCGAAACCCTCCTCCGGCTCGCCGACCAGCAAGCGAGCGAGGCCGAAGCCGAAGGCTGGCACGCCAACGAAACCAAACCGGCTGAAACCATTGAAACAGTTGCCGCATCCTCATGAATTCTCCCTCTCCGCATCCGATTCCTCTTCCCGGCATCGACGGTGCCAATCCGCTCGGCTTTCTCGCCGCGCTCGGTGCCTGGCGAATTGCCGATCAGCTTTATCCCGGAACCCGCATGCACTGGGAAGCAAGTTCCGGCTACTGGTTGCCGACTTTACATTTTCCACCGAAGATTAGCCCTTTGTCGGCATTAATGCGCTTCTCAAGAAGATTAAAACAAAAGCCGGTAATTTTTTACGATCTCGAAAAAAACCTCAATATTCGCCCTGCAGAATTTCGTGCCGTGGCAAGTAAGCTAACGAGTGAAACGCCAGATCAAGAAGCGCTTGCTTGGTTGTCTGCTGTCGGTTCCGAAATTATCTCTGAAATTCCTCAAGGGAAACAGGAGGATATGATTAATGTAACCCCACTGCGTCTTTTATCGGGGTCCGGAAGGCAGGACTTTATCCCAACTCTTTTCACAGTAATTACCACAACTACTTTGCGACAATGTGTTGACTCCGCTTTTATCCCTTGGTCTTACGGTGATGAAAAACTTGGTCTACGATGGGATCCACTGGAAGACAAACGTTACGCACTCAGATGGAAAAACCCCAGTCCTGATCCGACGATGACCCAGCGCGGCGCTAACCGGCTCGCCATCGAAGGACTGCCGCTCTTGCCCGCCGTGCCCGTCGGTTCGCGTTTGGAAACCACCGGCTTCACCGGTCACCGCAGCAACGACACTTTCTGGACCTGGCCGATCTGGGAAAGTCCAATTTCCATCGATATCGGACGTTCCCTCCTCGCCTTGCGCGCCCTCCAGAACCCCGCACCGGATCCGGCGGAATTATCCGCCCGCGGCATCGCCGCCGTCTATCGCAGCCAGCGCATCACCACCGGAAAGTTCCGCAACTTCACTCCCGCCTCTGCCTTATGAACAACAACCCGCCCCATAACTCCAATACTCCATCCGAAGATTCTTTCGACGATCCGATCGAGGCCGTTCTCCCGCATCGGCGAACTTCGCGCCGAGATCGAAAGAACGACCGGAGCCCCTTTGACCGAAGGTTTGGCACCGGGCACGCCGCTTAAAATACAGGAAACATTTTTGCAATATGTCCTTGATTTCAAAAATGCTCCGCTGGCAACCGCTTAAACAATCTTCCACAAGTATTGAAGATTCCAACCAGTGGCGATCGACGATCTGGTTACGGACGAATAACTTAAAGCCCGCCCTTAGGGATCTGCTTCGCGAACATAGGCTGAGTTGAATGAGAAGAGGATGGGGAAGCACAGTCTATATGAAAAAATACCGATAAATCTGAAGTCAGTGAGGAAGATGAGGAAGATGAAGAAGGTGACAATTTATTCATGAAGATTATGCTTTCCAGTCCTTCCTCTCGATGCTACGAAACGGGAAGGTAGTCCCTCTTTTGTTCCAGTAGGAGAGATTAAGGAACGCGCTTATGACACGTGATGATCAATATTCTTACTTTTTTATCCATGACCGGGACTGGATAAAATGAAAGTCACGTCAGCGGCTTTACCAGTGGAGCAGGGAGGACTTCAAGATGTTGTATCTATTATGCGCTGAGCGGGCGGCGGACGTTTAGCGATCTTATAACTCCGCCCGCCATAGCCCTATGAACGCTCCTGTCATTCTCCCTGCGCGGATGGTCAATGAGTTCGTTTATTGTCCGCGTCTGTTTTATTACGAGTTTGTTGAAGGGGTATTTGCGCACAATGCGGATACCTTGGCGGGCAAGGCCCAGCATAAGCGGCAGGACAAAGGGTCCGGGGCGCTGGCAGCGAGAAAAGTGCGCCGTGTCAAAGAGACGGAGGAAGCGGGTGAGAACCCGGAAGCAACCGTCGCGGCAGAGCCGGAAACCATCCATGCCCGGTCTGTCCAGCTGGGTTCGAGGGAGTTGGGGGTGGTGGCCAAGCTGGATCTGGTAGAGGCTACCATGGAAGGGGAGGGGGGTGGCTATGTCGTTTGTCCTGTTGAATACAAGAAAGGCGCTCCGCGGGAGGGTGATGATGGCATCGAAGTCTGGGATGCTGACCGAGTTCAATTGGCATTGCAGATCCTTCTTCTTCGCGAGAACGGGTTTCCATGCGAGGAAGGGGTTCTCTACTATCGGGAAACGAAGCAGCGGGTTCGGGTCCGGGTGGATGAGGAAACAGAAAACTGGGTCCATGAAACATTGATAGCGGCCCGTGCCTGTGCGGAAGGCCCGATTCCTCCACCGCTGGATCATTCGCCGAAATGCCCTCGATGTTCACTGGTGGGTATTTGTCTTCCGGATGAGACCAGGGTCCTGCCGGTCGCACCGCCGCCGGATCCCGGTGTGCAGTTGACGCTTGATCTTCCAGCCCAAGTCGAAGAGAGCGCGCCGGAGCATCGTCTCAACGCAGGTCCCTTTGTAGAGTGGCCTGAGATCCGTGTCCTGCCGCTGAGCGCCGGGGAGGACGTCCGCCGACTCATAGCCCCAAACCCTGAAACCCGTGCGCTCTACCTGAACACGCCCGGGCACTATGTTTCGAAGAAGGACAATACCCTCGTCGTGAAGGAGAAGAAGGCAGCCATCGGGGAGTTCCGCTTTCACGATCTTCATCACCTGGCTCTATTTGGTCCCGTCCAGATTTCAACAGCGGCCATCCATGCGCTGTGTGAGAAAGAAATCCCGATTACATATTTCTCGATGGGCGGCTGGTTTTATGGGATGACCCGCGGCCATAGCCTGACAAACGTTTTTACGCGTATTGAGCAGTTCGCGACGGCGGCCGATCCGGAAAAGTCACTGCGATTTTCCAGGCTCTTCGTGCACGGAAAGATCCGAAATCAGCGTACGCTTCTCATGCGGAATCATATCAGCCCGCCGAAGGAAGTCCTCCGCGCGCTCCGCTACCTGGCGAATTCAGTTCTCCACGCCCAGGGTCTTTTTCAGGTTCTGGGTATTGAAGGCTCTGCTGCAGCGCTCTATTTCCAGCACTTCACAGGTATGCTCAAGACGCCGCGCGATGCGGAGCCGGATCTGGAGGAGGAGCGGCAGCAAAGCTTCTCTTTTGATTTTAGTGAACGCAACCGGCGGCCACCCCGCGATCCTGTCAATGCGCTGCTATCCCTGCTTTATAGCCTCTTGGCCAAGGATTGTGTGCTCGCAGCCTATGCTGTGGGCTTCGACCCTTACATCGGTTTTCTTCATCAACCCCGGTTTGGAAAGCCCGCTCTGGCGCTCGATCTCATGGAGGAATTTCGTCCGCTTGTGGCGGAGTCAACCGCCCTCTCGCTGATCAACAAGCGCGTAGTCACCCTCAACGATTTTGTCCTGGCGGGCGATGCCGTGAATCTCTCCTATGCTGCCCGGAAGCGTGTCTTCAATGCCTACGAGCAGCGCCTTGCCGAAGGTGTTACGCATCCCGTCTTTGGCTACCGGGTCTGCTACCGGCGGGCCATTGAACTCCAAGCGCGGATGCTCGCCAAATGCCTCACGGGGGAGACCGGCCAATACGTTCCGTTTTTGACGAGATAACTTCCATGCGCAGGAGCTTTATTGTAACGTATGATATCCGTGATCCAAAGCGATTGCGTCGTGTCTTCAAACTCTGCAAAGGATACGGGCTTCATCTCCAATATTCCGTTTTTGAGTGCGACCTCACCAATGCCGAGAAGACGACCATGGAAGCCGAACTCTCTGAGGTGATGAACCTCAAGGAAGACCAAGTCCTCTTCATTGACCTCGGTCCCGTTGCCTTCCGTGGTGATCGCACGATTACGGCTCTCGGAGAGACCTACACCCGTGTAGATCCTCCCTGCTTCGTCCTCTGATTTCCCCGCTCGCGTCGCCACGACCGATGCAGAATCTGACTTTCTTCGTTCTTTGACAGACAGATTCCCGTGCGAGCATCGAGGTCCTGACAAGATCCCGGCCCACGCTCGCACGCATTTGTTACCAACAATTTAAGCTTGATCAGGTGTTTCGTTATGCATTGCTTTAGTCACGCTATTAAGGCGTCGCTCGCAACCGGTGTTCTTGAACGTTGTTAAACAATACCTTATCGGAGCACCATCTCCGCGCCTGTGAAGGTGCGGCCCCATTGAAGCATATGCGCTTCCAGTTGGCATGGCCATCAAACACCATCTCCGCGCCTGTGAAGGTGCGGCCCCATTGAAGCAAGTGTCGGAGGAGGCGGAAGAAGTCGATGCACATCTATCTCCGCGCCTGTGAAGGTGCGGCCCCATTGAAGCCGTGCGAATAGAGGCAGCACTGTCCCGCCAC